>JAFDJI010001019.1 GCA_019307545.1 Deltaproteobacteria bacterium
CCCTCGACGTCGCGCTTCGTGGGCAGCCCCAACAATGCGTGCAGCAGGCCGGGGTCGGCGATGTAAACCTTGGGGGACTTCACCTGGCGCTTCGCGGTGTTGGCCTTCCATGGCTGCACCACGCGCACCATGTAGGTCGACTGGAGGTGGTCCAGGTATCTGCGCACGGTGTGGTCCGATACCCCAAAGGCGCGCCCGATCTGGGACCCGTTCCACAGTTGACCGTGCCAGTGGGCCAGCATCGTCCAGAAGCGACGCATCGTGGACGCCGCCACGCCGATTCCGAGTTGCGGCAGATCGCGCTCGAGGAACGTCTGCACGAAGTCCAGGCGCCACTCGAACGACGACGTATCATCAGGAGCCAGAAACGCGCGCGGAAAGCTGCCTCGAACCCACAGGTCGTCGCGGCGGTTTGTTCCCACCTCGTCCAGCGCGAAGCCCTCCAAGCGGTGAAAGGCGATGCGGCCCGCCAGTGACTCCGACCCCTGGCGAAGCAGATCAGGCGATGCACTCCCGAGGACGAGGAACCGCGCTGGGTTCGGGCTCCGGTCCACGAGGACCCGGAGCAACGGGAACAGGTCCGGCCGTCGCTGCACCTCGTCGAGAACGACCAATCCCTTCAGGGGGCGAAGGGCCAGCCCCGGATCGTCAAGGCGCCGAAGGTCGACCGGATCCTCCAGGTCGAACCATGTCCGGGGTGAGTCCATCTGGTTCGCGAACGCCCTGGCTAGCGTCGTCTTGCCCACCTGGCGCGCGCCCAGAATCGCGACGACCGGAGAGGTCCGGAGCTGTTTGTGGAGGCGCTCGAGTTGGCGTCGGCGCGGTATCACAGTCCGAGAGTATCATGAAATATCGATCCAGAAGATCGAATTTTCCTCTCATACCTCGCCGAGGACCAAGCCATCGACCCGGAGGAGGAAGAGACACCCACGATGAAGGGGTCCGTCCTCGAGGGTTCAGGCCGCTGTCGTGAGTCCAGAGTGCGCGCGCCGGCACTGCGCAGGGTAGCCTGCACATCGGTACAACCGAGTGCGTATCGCCCTCGCGGCGGTGGCCGGAGGACTTGTGGTGCTGCTGCTCCAGCCACGGGCGGCCGACAGCGCTGCCGGGGAGGAGTGGGCACCGAACCGCCAAGTCGAGTACACCGCGGTGTGCTTCGTAGACAACCCCACCGAGCGGAGGTGGTGCGAGCGCCGCGCCGACGTGGTGCGACTGGTCGTGGAGTGCACCCCGGAGAACTCCGAGCTCTCCTGCCGGATGGCGAACATGAACGAAATGGGAAAGGAGGGCTGGGCCTTCGTGCGCACGAGCGAGGGGAGCTACCGCCAGTGGTGGGAGCCCGCGCTGTTTTTCTACGAGCGGGTGACCTGGCGCACACCAGAGGCCCTGAGCCCGTGAACCGTCCCGCCGCCGGCCCTACTCTCGAGGTCGTGGAGGAGGCGGTAGTCAAGGAGGTGGTCCACCTGGACCACGTGGTGCCGCTGCGTCGGCAAGCACTGTGCCTCCCCGCAGTGGATGGGGACCCGCCGCTGGCCATCGAGCGCACCTGCCTCCCGGACGGTCCGACCCGTCCACCGGTCCTCCTGGTGCATGGCTTCGCGCAGAACCGGTACACCTGGCGGCTCTCCGGGCGCTCCCTGGTGGGGCGGCTCGCGGAGGAGGGCTACGACGTCCTCAACCTGGAGCTGAGGGGGCACGGGAACTCGCGGCGGTGCGGCGCTGGCAACGCGCGACACTTCGACGAGTACGTGCGGGACGCGGTGCGGGTCATCGACGCCTGCGACGCCGCGCCCTTCGCGATGGGGCACTCCCTGGGCGGTTCGGTCATCGTGGCTGCGTCCACCGAGCGTCCCTTGCGCGGCCTGGTCCACATCGCCGGCACCTTCGTCTTCGCCACCCACAACCACGCCATCCGCCTGCTCGCACGGATCAGCCTCCAACTGGAGCGGCTGCTCACCCTGCCCACGCTCCGGGTGTCCACCGGGTGGGCGGGAGGGCTGCTCGCGGAGATGTACAGCCTGACCGATCTCGCGGGGTACGGGCTCCCCCTGGCGGGTTGGTTCCCAGGGTCCATCGAGCGGCACCTCCTCGAGGAGCGCGTGACTCTGGGCTTCGACTGGACCAGTGCGGAGGTGTGGCTCCAGATGAGCCGATGG
>JAFDJI010000470.1 GCA_019307545.1 Deltaproteobacteria bacterium
GGGTGGGGAACTCCTGGAGGGATGCCAGCGGGGCCGTTCCCGCCGCGATTCGCCGCGGCGATACGCCCCGAGGATCTGTCCGCGCCGGTTCGCCGGCACAGGCAGCTTCCCGGCTCGTCCGGGCTGGAGCGGAGCGTGTTGGGACCTTGGAGGGGAAACAAGCCCATGGAAGGAACGAGCGGCGCGGCGCTGGAAACGGTGTCGGGCTGCAACGGACTCGTCAACGGAGCAAGGCCGCGAAGTCGGCCGGTTTGTCGGGGTGGCGCTGGCTGTGACGTCTGGCAACGGATGTCCCAGGAGGTGCCGCATCCCCCGCGGAGCGGTAACGGCATGACGGCAAGGGTCGCAGTGATGCGGCGCGGCTGTTGACGAGGGGAACTCTTCGAAGGGTGTGAACCGCACCGCGGGGAACGCCCCGACGCCAACCCAAACCCCTCCGGGGGAGCGGGTGCGCGGGACGGGAAACGCGATGGACCCCATGGCCGGCAGCGAGGCGCAACAAACTCGCAGCCGCCGCGCGGAGAAAGCCGTCGAGGTGGTGAGAAACCACGAGGGCGGAACCTGATGTCGACGGGTGGCACCGTCGGCCCGAACCCGAGGCCGATCACGGCAGCTCAGAGCGTTTTGGCGCCTTGGCCTGCCCGGGTCCCGGGGGGAGTGGATGCGCGGATGGTCGTTTCGGTGAAGGGGTGCAAGGTAAATGAATCCCAGGAGAGGAGGAGCCCATGGCCAAGGCCATCCGGCCTGCTTGCAGACCGGGGGGCGGAGGTTGCGAGGGCTCCGGCCGATGAGTGAGCGCTCTGAAGGGGAGACCAGAGGGCGCGGTGGTCGATGTGCGGTGGCTTGCCACCGGGCAGACGGTGGACACGGGAAGACCTCGAGGGCCAGGCCGGCAACGGTCAAGGGCCGAGGAGGAACGCGGGGAAGGCCAACGACCCGCTACCGGGCTCGCCGCCGAGGCACACGCGACGGTTCTTGCGAGCAGTCGTAGCCTCGAAGACCACGAGGTACAAGTCAACCCCATGAGAGCATCCCGGTCAGGGCTTGCCCCGACCGGAATCGCTTGACGGCTCGATACTCTGAAGGGACGTTCCTCCGGGCTTTCTCGTTGTCACATCAGCCCCCGGGTCAGGCGTTTTTCGCCAGGCCCGGGGGCTGTTACTTTTTGGATCGTCGTGTGTTACCTGCGTGGCCCATGTTCTGGTTCTGCCAACCACTCTGGCTGATCCTGCTCGGTGGATGCGTCGCCGGGGGCGACATCCGCCGTCCCGACATCGATGACTCGGCGGACACCGGTGACACGGGCATGGACGACACCGGGGAACCGGACGGTCCCTGCCCGGCCCACATGGCCTTGGTGGACGAGACCTTCTGCATCGACCGCTACGAGGGTGCGCTCGAGGAGCGGCAGCCCGACGGGTCGTGGACTCCGGCGTCTCCCTACCTCACGCTGGACGGCCGCACGGTGCGCGCGGTGCCGGCGGTGGATGCAGTGCCCCAGGGCTACATCTCGGGCGACGAAGCGGCTGCTGCGTGCGCCGGCGCGGGGAAGCGGCTGTGCGCCTCCGCGGAGTGGCTCACAGCCTGCCAGGGACCGGGCATCACCACCTGGCCCTACGGCGATGCGCACCTTGTGGGTGCCTGCAATGACGACTACCAGGGCGGACATCCGGTGGTGGACTACTTCGGCACCTCGCAGGGCGTGTGGGATCCCGTTCACATGAACAACCCCGGCATCAACCAGCAGGCGGACTCCCTGGCTGCGGGGGGTGCCTTCGACCAGTGCGTGAGCGCCTCGGGTGTCTACGACATGCACGGGAACCTGCACGAGTGGGTAGACGACGCCGACGGCAAGTTCCGCGGGGGCTTCTACGCGGACGCTGCCCTCAACGGTCCGGGATGCACCTACGTCACGACCGCCCATAGTCGCGGCTACCACGACTACTCGACCGGGTTCCGCTGCTGCGCCGACCCAGACTGAGGGCGCGCGCCACTCCGCCGCGCTCGGCTACACCAACTCCTTCTCCTCGGCATTGGCGTCCCGCGACTTCGTGGCCGGCCCGGTCGCCGACTCGCTCGGGTCGTTCTCCCCGGGCTGTGCGACGCCTCGTGGCTCGGGGGTAGGAGTGCGGGTCTCCTTGAAGGCGACCTTCCCGTGCCGGACCGCGGCCCGGAAGGTGCGGTGGTGCTCCTCTTCGCCTGCGGCGATGAGGATGTGGCTGAGGGGCTGGGCTACGAGGTCGTCGATAGCGCGCAGCGCCGGGCGGGCCCCGAACTTGGTTTCGGGTCGGTGACCCGCACACAAATCCACCACCGCCGGGGTCCAGCTCAGGTCCACGCCCACCTCGCGGGCGCGGTCCCGTAGGTGGCCCAGGTGCATGCGCACGATCTGCTCGAGATGGGCGGCATTCAGGGGTTGGAAGAGGACGACCTCGTCCAGACGGTTCAGCAACTCCGGTCGGAAGTAGGGGCGCACCAACTCCATGGCGGCGTCCCGGTCGTCGGGACGGTCCGCGCCAAAGCCCAGTCGGCTCCGGCTACCGTGCTCGCTGCCGGCGTTGGTGGTGAGGATGAAGAACGCCTCCTTTGCGGCGATCTTCCGGCCCTCGGCGTCGGTGAGCACGCCCTCGTCGAACAGGCCCATGAACATCGCCTGCACATCGGGATGTGCCTTTTCGAACTCGTCCAGGAGGACCACCGCGTAGGGTCGGGTTCGCAGGGCGCCGGAGAGCTCGCCTTCCTCGCCGTGGCCCGTGTAGCCGGGCGGGGCCCCCACGAGACGGCTCGCCGAGAACTTCTCCGTGTACTCCGACATGTCGAGCTTGATGAGGGCGTCGCCCTCGGGGAACAGGAAGTCGGCGAGGGCGCGTGCCAGCTCGGTCTTGCCCACCCCGCTCGGGCCGACGAACATGAACACACCGCGTGGACGCTGGTGGGCGCGCAGACCCGCGCGGGACAGGCGGACGCTGTTGGCCACCGTCTTCAATGCCCGGTCCTGGCCGACCACCCGCTGCTGGATGAAGGACTCGATGTTCGCCATGCGCTGCCGCTCGGCGGAGTTCAGCTTCTGAACGGGGATACCTGTGCGCTCCGCCACCACCTCGGCCACGATCTGTTTGGTCACCAGCACGCGCTGGGAGAGGCTGGCTTCGGCGCAGGCTTCGTCCAGCACATCCAGCGCCTTGTCGGGCAGACGGCGGTCGGGGATGAAACGCACCGCCATGCGGACGCAGGCCTGAATGGCCTCCGCGTCGATGGCCACATCGTGGTGCTCCGTGTACATGTCCTGCACCTGGGTGAGCAACTCGATGGTGGCGTCGATGGTCGGCTCGGCGATCGTGATGGGCTGGAAGCGTCGTTCGAGCGCGGAGTCGGACTCGAAGTGCTTGCGGTACTCGGTCATGGTGGTGGCACCGATGACCGTGATCTCGCCTCGGGCCAGTGCCGGCTTGAGGATGTTGGCCGCGTCCAGGGAACCCCCCTCGGTGCGGCCCGCACCGACCAGGGTGTGGATCTCGTCGATGAACAGGACGATGCCGGGATTCTCCCTCGCCTCACGGATGATGCACTTGAGGCGCTCCTCGAAGGTGCCCCGGTACTTGGTGCCCGCGACGAGTGACCCCATGGACAGCTCGATGATGCGGACGTTCGCCAGGCGTTCGGGAGGTTCCTCGGTGGCGAGCCGCTTCGCTACGCCCTCCACCACGGCGGTCTTCCCCACCCCAGGGTCTCCCAGGAGCAGGGGGTTTGCCTTCTGCCGGCGCACCAGCGTCTTCATCACCGAGCGGATTTCCTGCTTTCGGCCGACGATGTGACCGAGGTCTCCCTCCTTGGCGAGGGAGGTCAGATCGCGGCCCTGCTCGTCGAGGGTGGGGGTGAGGCTGGTCTCCTCCTCCTCTTCCTCCTCTTCCTCCTCTTCCTCCTCTTCTTCATCGGTGGCCCTCTCCAGTTGGGCATCGCAGAAGGAGCGCCCGTCCAGGGCGAACTGGCTCTGGGGGTCCAGGGCCAGGGCTTTCTTCCATAGCGGGAGCGCCTGCTTGTAC
>JAFDJI010000471.1 GCA_019307545.1 Deltaproteobacteria bacterium
CGCGGTGATGGATGGCCAAATCGGCAACTTCCACGCCTTCAAGCTCCGGCTGCTCATGGTGGTGCAACCGACCTCCGAATCCGGCGTCGTGACCGGCGATGTGTGGACGTCCTGGGTGGACGACGGACCCCGTCCAGGGGACCTCGCGGCCCGACTGGGCTGGCCCCTGGCGCAGATCACCACCATCGAGGCCTATCGCGACCAGGACACCGTGCTCTGCTTCCCCACCCTCGCGGAGTTGCGCGGAGTGGCGGAGGAACGCTTCGAGGAGTTGGGGTGCGAGGTGCCGCCCTACGAGCTCGGAGAGCGGTGCCCCACCCTGGTGCTGGCGCCGCGCGAAACGTAGGGGCTCACTGCGTTGGCCACCATGAACCGCGACCTCACGGCGGTGATACCAGGCCCATTCTCACCCGTTCACGGGTTCCCGTGAGAAAGGCCCTGGGTCATGGTGAATATGGACTACGGTCCGGTCGCGATTGGGGGTCCGATGTTCGTCCTCGCCCGCATCGGTTGGCGGAACCTGTGGCGCCACCGGCGGCGCACCCTGATCACCGCGGGCGCGATGGCCTTCGGGCTCGGGTTCTGCATGGCCGTGGTCGCGCTGGTCGACGGAGTGTACGCGGACCTGTTCGATCTCGCCATCACCGAGAACCTCGGGCACGCCCAGGTCCACGACCCCGAGTACCCGAAGAAGCGGGCGATGTGGGAGACGGTGCCCGACGGCGACGCCACCTTGGCCGATATCGAGGGCCTGACCGAGGTCAACCGGGCCGCCGCGCGCCTCTTCGGCTACGCCCTGCTCGGCTTCGGGGACAACGCCTCGGGATCCCAGCTGATCGGCATCGACCCGGAGCGAGAGACCCGGATGACCCTGCTCGAGGACAAGGTCGTGCGGGGCCACTACCTCGGCGATGACCCGGCGCGGGAGGTCATCCTCGGGTTCCAACTCGCCGAACGCCTCGAGGTGGGTCTCGGAGACGAAGTGGTCGCGGTGACCCAGGCCGCGGACGGCTCCATCGGCAATGAGCTGTACACCGTGGTGGGCGTCTTCGAGACGGGCTCGGTGATCAAGGACCGCTCCGCCGCGTTCCTCCACCTCGCCGACCTGCAGGACCTCCTGGTCCTCCCGGGACAGGTGCACGAGATCGCCTTCGTGGCGGGCGAAAAGGAAGGGATCGAGCCCATGCTGGCCGCGGCGGGGCCGGTGATGGAGGGGCGAGGTCTGCTGCTGCGCTCCTGGCGAGAGGTGAACCCCCAGATGGCCCAGATGATGGAGATGGCCGATGCCAGCTCGATGATCCTCCTCATCATCATCTTCGGGGTGGCATCCCTCGGGGTGCTCAACACCATGCTGATGTCGGTCTTCGAGCGCACAAAGGAGCTGGGGGTGATCCGGTCGCTGGGTCTCACCCCGTGGCAGTTGGTCAAGCTGGTGTTCTGGGAGACCGCCGCGCTCACCTGTGTGGCGGTCCTGGCCGGCGTGCCGCTGGGGCTCGCCCTCGACGCGTACCTCATCTTCCACGGCCTCGACCTGACCTCGGTGATGGAGGGCACCAGCGTCGTCGGGGTCACCTGGAACCCACTCATGATGGGGAAATTCGATGGGGGCAAGGTCATCACCGTCATCGTCGGGCTGTTCGTCATCTCGTTCCTGGCGGCCATCTGGCCCGCCATACGGGCGGCGCGGCTCAAGCCGGTCGAAGCCATGCGGTTGGAGTAGGGCGATGTCGGTACTCTTCAAGATCGCACTGCGAAACCTGTGGAGACACAAGCGCCGGTCCATCATCACCGGGGCCGCCATCTCACTCGGCCTGGGAATGTTGATGTTCTCCTCGGGCGGCACCGACGGGATGACCAACAACATGGTCGAGAAGGGCACCGGCTCCGCCGCGGGGCACGTGGTGATCCAGGGCCCCGGCTGGCAGGAATCCCGGGACATGGAGATCGTGGTCCCCGACTCGCCTGCGGTCGCCGCGAAGCTCGCCGACACCCTGCCCGAGGCGACCATCGTGCAGCGGGTATGGTTCGAGGGGCTGCTCACCTCCCCGTCCGGCGCGATGGGGGCTGGCCTCACCGGCGTCCAGCCGGGGCCGGAGAGCCTGGTCAACGACATCGACGACAAGATCGTGGAGGGCGCGTACCTGGAGGGGCCGGGAGAGGGAATCGTCCTCGGTCGAACCCTCGCGGAGAGCCTGGACGTGGGCATCGGCGACAAGGTGGTGCTGATGTCCCAGAACGGCGGTGAGATCCAGAACCGCCTGTTCCGGGTGCGGGGGATCTTCGCCATCGGAATCGAGGAGATCGACGGCTTCTACGCCCAGATCCCCCTGGGCGCCGCCCAGGAGATGCTGGGGCTGGGCACGGGCGTGAACCAGGTGTCCGCACACCTCCCCAGCGCCCGCGACACCGAGCGCGCAACCCTAGCAGCGCGGGAGGCCTTCGCGGGCCAGGACCTCGACGTGCTCGCCTGGCAGGAGGCCCTGCCCGAGCTGGCGGAGTACGTCGCCTCCGAGCAGGGCGAGATCTACGTGATGTACTCCATCATCTTCGTGATGGTGGCGCTGGGCATCCTGAACACGGTGCTGATGAGCGTGTTCGAGCGAATGCGGGAGTTCGGGGTGATGCTCTCCGTGGGCACCAGCCCGAGCCGGCTGGCGCGACTGGTGCTGATCGAGGCCTCGCTGCTCGGGGTGTTCGCCGTCGCTGCCGGAATCGGGATCGGGCTGCTGGCCAACTGGCCCCTGGCGACCCACGGCCTCGACATGAGCGCCCTGACCGGGGGGACCGTCGAGGTGGCGGGGTTCGCCCTCGACATGGTCATCTACTCCGACCTCGACCCCGTCAAGGTGGTCTGGTATGCCATCGCGGTCTGGCTGATGACCCTGCTTTCCGCCGTATACCCGGCCTACAAGGCCGCGACCCTCAAGCCCATCGAGTGCCTCCAGCACCGCTGAACCCCTCGACCGAGGTGTGCCCATGGCCATCGTCACCACCGAAAAGCTCACCAAGGAATACCAGCAGGGCAGCTACGTGGTGCATGCCCTACGCGGGATCGACCTCACCATCGACAACGGCGAGTTCACCGCGCTCATGGGGCCGTCCGGCTCGGGCAAGACCACCCTGCTGAACCTCATCGGTGGCCTGGATGCGCCCACCTCCGGCAAGGTCATCGTCGCCGGCAAGGACCTCGGGGCCCTGGGCGGCAGCGGCCGCTCCAAGATGCGCCTGCACCAACTCGGCTTCGTGTTCCAGGCCTACAATCTGATCCCGGTGCTCAACGCCTACGAGAACGCAGAGTTCGTGTTGCTGATGCGGGGCGTGCCCGCGGCGGAGCGGCGGGAGCGGGTGATGAAGGTGCTGAAGGAGGTGGGGCTGGAGGGGCTGGAGCGCCGCCGACCCCACGAGCTTTCCGGTGGGCAGCAGCAGCGGGTCGCGGTGGCACGCGCGATCGTCGGGGAGCCCTCGCTGGTGCTGGCGGACGAGCCCACCGCTAACCTGGACACCAAGACCGGCTACGCCCTGCTCGACACGATGCTGGAGCTGAACGAACGGCGCGGGATCACGTTTGTGTTCGCGACCCACGACCCGAAGGTGATGGCGAAGGCCAAGCGGGTGGTGTCGCTGGTCGACGGGAAGATCAACGGGGACAACAGCAAGTAGTCCCGGCCCGTCCCTGGTTCAGCGCTCCCCTCGGCGGAGTCCCCTCGAAGTTACCTTCCGACCGGCGGAGTCCCCTCGAAGTTACCTTCCGACCGGCGGAGTCCCTTCGAAGTTACCTTCCGGCTGGCGGAGTCCCTTCGAAGTTACCTTCCGACAGGCGGAGTCCCTTCGAAGTTACCTTCTGGGTAACTTCGGCCCTGCTCCGCCCGCTAAAAGGTAACTTCGACCCAACTCCGCCCGCTAAAAGGTAACTTCGGCCCTGCTCCCCCCGCCAAATGGTAACTTCGAGCCTGCTCCGCCCGCTAAAGGGTAACTTCGGCCCTGCTCCCCCCGCTCGGGAGGGCCACCAAGCGCAGCGCTACCCCGCCCGCCCCTGAGCCCCCAGCTGGGCCCGGAGGTCCGCGAGCTGCTGGATCAGCTCGTCCAGCAACGTCAGCAGCCGTTGGCGCTCGTCCCCGGTGATCGATTCCCCGCCCGGCGAAGTCGGGGACCAAGCCTCGACCACCGCGGCCTGCAGTCGCCCCAAGGTGACCCCCAACATGAGGAGCAGCTCGGTCAGCTTCCTCCCCTCGGGGGCTGCCTCCGGGAGGCGCACCGGGGCGCAGTTCGCGGCGCGCAGGTGGCACCGAAGACCAGGTCGGGCCGCCCGGTGAACTGGGCCAGCAGCGGGAGGACGTCCGCGGGGAGGTGGGACCGACCGGCGATCCAATGAGAGACCAGGGTACGGTCGATCTTGATCCGCCGCTCCTCCAGGAACGCCACGAAGGCCGCCACCTTGAATTCGCCTCGCTCGCGGAGCCCTTGGAGCATCGACTGGCTCCAGGGACCATAGGGGCGCTTCACCGAAGCCATCAGCCGCTCCCGTCGCCGGAGGTCTCGACGGTCGTATCGCCTTCACCGCCCGGCGCCCCCTCGGCTGGCGTCGGCTCCTGAGCCTTGGAATCGCCACGTGAGAACCAACCCTTGATCGAAGTGAACAGGCCGCCGGACCTGCGCTTGGGTGGCTCCTCCCGCCCACATGCGATCTTCGTCGTGTAGTTCTCGGGGTCCATGTCGGCCATCAGCGCCAGGGCCTCATCGAAACCCCGAGGCGGCGTGTGCCCTTGCTCCACGCCCCAGCGATGGCCCTCGTGGACCACCTTCGCCACCAGGCCCGGATCAGCCTCGACCATGGCCTCCGGTTCGGAGCGACGGCCCACCTCGGCGAGGATTCGGCTCTCGTTGTAGGAGGTGCCGGACTTCACCGCGATCACTCCCCGCTCGGCGAGATCGACCTCGAAGAAGGCCGCCGCGATCCGGCCGTCGGCCCGGTGCCGGGTGAAGGCCGCGTGGACGTGGGCCCCCCGCTCGGACCAGTTCGCGCTCAGGTAGGCGGTGCCGGTGGTCCAGCCTGCTGCCGTCGCGAGCGGGGCTCCCCGCCGCTCCCGGGGGTCGTCGAGCCCCTGCCGCGACGCTTTCCCCTCCCGGCGTTTCGCCTTCTGCTTGGCCTTCTGCTTCTCCAGCTTCTGCTGGCGACGGCGCTCGCGCTTGGTGCTCATGGTCGACTCCGCGAACCCCGGTAACCCGCGCGCAGGTGGGTCAGCCGGTTCGGGAGCCGCCCACGCCCGTGGGGGTTATGAACGCCCCCTTTGAATTGGGAGGGATTGGACCATGACCTACGATTTCCTGCGGAACCTTGGCCTCGAGGGCGAGCTGAAGGGTGGCTTCCACGGCGAGTGGATCGGCTCCGGCGACATCCTGGAGTCGATCACCCCCATCGATGGCTCGGTCATCGGTCGGATCCGGCAGGTCACCGTCGAGGAGTACGACCAGATCGCCGCCCACGCCCACGCGGCCTTCCTCGAGTGGCGCATGGTGCCGGCACCCAAGCGCGGCGAGGTGGTCCGCCAGATCGGGAACGCGCTTCGGGAGCACACCGAGGATCTGGGCAAGCTGGTGACCCTGGAGATGGGCAAGATCCTCCCCGAGGGCCTGGGCGAGGTCCAGGAGATGATCGACATCTGCGACTTCTCGGTGGGGCTCTCCCGGCAGCTCTACGGCCTGACCATGCACTCCGAGCGCCCCATGCACCGCATGTACGAGCAGTACCACCCGCTCGGGGTCATCGGCATCATCTCCGCCTTCAACTTCCCGGTGGCGGTGTGGAGTTGGAACGCCGCCATCGCGGCGGTGTGCGGCGACGCCATGCTCTGGAAGCCGTCGTCCCAGACCCCGCTCACAGCCATCGCCTGCACCAAGATCGCGGCGCGGATCCTCGAGGAGAATGGCTACGATCCCGCGATCATGTCCCTGATCATCGGCCGGGGCTCCACCGTGGGCGACACCATGGTGAAGGACCGCCGGATCCCGCTCATCAGCGCCACCGGCTCCTGCGAGGTGGGCTACCGGGTGGGTCGGATCGTGGGCGAGCGCCTGGGCCGGACCATCCTGGAGTTGGGTGGCAACAACGCCATCATCGTCTCCAAGGAGGCCAACCTCGACCTCGCGCTCCGCGCCACCCTCTTTGGGGCGGTGGGTACCGCCGGTCAACGGTGCACCTCCACCCGGCGCATGATCGTGCACACCGACGTGTTCGACACCTTCCGCGACCGCCTCATCGCCGCCTACGAGCAGATCCGCATCGGCAATCCCCTCGAAGAGGGCACCGTCATGGGGCCGCTGGTCAACAAGGGCGCTGTCCGCGACATGATGAACGCCCTGCCGCGCATCACCGAAGAGGGCGGCACCATCCTCTACGGCGGCGAGCAACTGGACCTGCCCGGTGGCTGCTATGTCACCCCATGTATCGCCGAGGTCCGCAACGAGTACCAGATCGTGCAGGAGGAGACCTTCGCCCCCATCCTGTACCTGATCCGCTACGAGACCCTGGACGACGCCATCGCCTACCACAACGGCGTCCCGCAGGGCCTCTCCAGCGCCATCTTCACCACCAACCTGCTGGAAGCCGAGACCTTCCTCTCCCACATGGGCTCCGACTGCGGCATCGCCAACGTCAACATCGGCACCAGCGGGGCGGAGATCGGCGGCGCCTTCGGCGGAGAGAAGGAGACCGGCGGTGGCCGGGAGTCGGGTTCGGACGCCTGGAAGGCATACATGCGCCGGCAGACGAACACCATCAACTGGTCGCCGGACCTCCCATTGGCGCAGGGAATCACCTTCGGGGGCTGACCCGACTCCACCCGAAGAGGAGCACTGATGGAACTCTCCGGCCTCCACTTCCTCCTCACCTACAAGTGCACCTACGAGTGCGACCACTGCTTCGTGTGGGGCAGCCCGGACCAGTCCGGGGTGTTTACCCTGGCGCAGTTGGAAGACGTGTTCCAGCAGGCGCTCGACCTCGGGACGGTGCGGGAGATGTACTTCGAGGGCGGCGAACCCTTCCTGTACCACCCCATCCTGTTGCACGCGGTGGCGCGAGCGCATGCGCTCGGGTTCTGGACCGGCATCGTGAGCAACGGCTACTGGGCGACCACGGTGGACGACGCGGCCGCCTGGCTCCGCCCCCTGATGGAGGCGGGTTTGGACTCCATCGACGTCTCCCGGGACGAGCTTCACGGCTTGGAGCCGGACACCGCCGGTAACGCGGTGGCCGCCGCGGAGCGGTTGTCCCTGGAGGTGAGCCCCATCGCCATCGAGGCCCCCACCGGGTACTGCGACCCCGCCGGCTTCGAGCCCGGCGCTCCGATCACCGGCGGCGGGGTGCGCTACCGGGGCCGGGCGGCGGAGAACCTGGTGGAGGGGCTGCCCCGCCTGGCATGGGAGTCCTTCGACACCTGCCCCTGGGAGAACCTGACAGACCCCGGGCGGGTGCACGTGGACCCGCTCGGGTACCTGCACCTGTGCCAGGGGGTGGTGATCGGGAACCTGTTCGAGAATCCCCTGAAGGAGATCGTCGCGGCATACGACCCCGCCGCGCATCCGGTCGTGGGGCCGCTGCTCGAGGGGGGTCCGGTGGAGTTGGTGCGGCGGTACGGCCTGGCGCACGAGGAGGGGTACGTGGACGCGTGCCACCTGTGCTACCGGGCGCGGGTGGCGCTGCGGGAGCGGTTCCCTGAGGTGTTGGCGCCGGGGAATGTGTACGGGGAGATGAGCGAGTAGCCATCCGCTCGAGCGCGCCCCTCGGCCCTCACCAACCCTTGGAGTGCAGTTCTCCGAGGTCGTGGATGTTGCGCTCGCTGGGCTCCCCGCCATGGATCTGCGCGGC
>JAFDJI010000472.1 GCA_019307545.1 Deltaproteobacteria bacterium
CCATGATGCAGTCGAGGAACTCGACGGTGTAGTCCTCGTAGAGGAGGGCCTCGCCCCCGTCCGGACAGTCCCGCTGTTCGACCACCGTGCCGTCGCGACGCCCGGTCGCCACCCAGTCCATGTCCACGTATTGGACGTTCTGGAGGCGCAGGAGCGTCCGGACCCCGTCGATCTGTCGCTCCCATGCCTCCCGCTCGGGGCTCTTTCCCGAGCAACCCGACGCCAACAACAAGAACCACACCGCCAAGAGTCTCAAGGGGCCCTCCTACGCCGGCACATCATAGTCAGACGGACCTTCATCATCATCTCCGTTGGGCGTCCGGAATGAACCTGTTTGTCACAGTCCGGGCATCGCCCGAGAGTGATCGAATCGGATACGTGGTCTCGCTCGGAACCGGGGGCTCCATGTGGTCCGCACTCGCCCTGCTGCTCGCCGCCTGCGCGCCCGAGGAGCCCCTGGCGTTCTGCGACTCTGGGGTGCGCCACCTCTACGACCCGGAAGCGGAGGAGATCCTCGCGTTTCCGGACGACATCTACACGGTGCCCGACGCCGACTCCTCGACCGGGCTCCGGGTGGGCGCCGCCGACGCGCCGTGGATGACCGAGGTGCCCGATCTGCTCGTCGGCTTCATGGAGGGCCTCGAGGGGGCCACCGGCTTTGGTCGCCTCGGCGCCGCAGTGCTCAGGTTCTCCTCCGATATCGGGCCGGTGCCGGAGGGGGCCGAGGCGTCGGTGACCGCTCCGGGCCTGCAGTGGCTCGACCTCTCGGTGGACCCACCGGAGCGGGTTCCCTACCGGGCCACCCTCACCGATCTCGGTCGGCAGGTGATCCTCCAGCCCCTGCGCCCCCTGCGCTCGGGCGCCCGCCACGCGGTGCTGCTCACCGCCGAGCATCCGGCGGCCAGCGGGCGCTGTGTGGCCCCGACCCGCCAGCAGCGGGCCTGGCTCGCAGGCGAAGACGAAGACGACCCGATGGCGGAGCGCTACGGCGAGCTGCTCGCGGCCACCGGGCTGCGCGGCGACGAGGTGTCCGCAGCCCTGGTCTTCACTGCCCACGATGACGTGTACGAGCTTCTCGCGGCCGCGGAAGACGTGCGCGCGCAGACCTACGCCTGGAGCTCCCGACCCGGCTGCGTCGGCGGTCGCTGCGAGAACACCTTCGAGGCGTCCGACTACCGCGACCCCACCTCGCGGCTCATCGGCCCCACCCCGGCCGCCACCTGGACGCTGCCGGTGTCCACCTGGCTGCCCTCCGGCGACCCACCGTTCCCGGTGGTGGTCTTCGGCCACGGCATCGACTCTGGACGCTCCGAGTGGGGCGGTGCCGCCAGCAAGCTCGGCGATCTGGGTTTTGCGGTGGTCGCCGCCGACGCGCTCGAGCACCGCGACCATCCCACCGCCGCCGACGACGACACCAACGACGCCCTCGCCTTTCTGGGCATCGACCTTGCGACCTTCACCACCGACAGCATCGGCCTCCGGGGCAACTGCGATCAGACGGTCCTCGACCGGCTCCAGCTCATCGAGCTGATCAAGCAGGATCCCGACGTCGACGCCGACGGGGTGGACGATCTCGACCCCACCCGCTTGGTCTATGTCGGGGTCAGCCTCGGGGGCATGCTCGGTCCGTCGCTGCTCGCCCTCTCAGAGGACCTCCAGGTCGCGGCGCTTCCCGTTTCCGGCGGGCACCTGATGACCTTCGCCACCCAGCAGGAGAGCGTCGCGGCCCTGCGCTCCCTGCTCGAGTTGATGTCCGGTGGGGAGGCCGAACTGGAACGCCTGCTCGCCGTGGCCCAGGCGGCGATCGACCCCTCGGATCCCGCGGTCTGGGCTTCGCACGTGCTCCGGGATCGCCTGGTCGCAGAGGACTATCCTCCCCACGTGCTCCTCCCGGTCTCTCTGGTCGATGAGGCGGTCCCCGCCGAGACCGGTCGCGCCCTGGCTCGAGGCCTCGGGGTGCCCCATCTGCCGCCCGTGGCCGACCCGGTCGACGGGCTGCCCACCTCGGCGGCGCTGCCCCTGACCGCCAACCTCGATGGGCTGACAGCTGGCTACTTCCAATACGACCGCGTCACAGCCGGCGACACGGTGGTGCCTGCGGCGCACTGGAACACCACCTGGAGCCCCGAGGCGACCCTGCAGATCCGGACGTTCTTCTCGACCTGGCTCGAGAGAGGACAACCGACGCTCATCGACCCCTACGAAGCGCTGGGAACTCCCCCTCTGTAAGGGGCGCCTACTGGCGCGACTCGGCGTGTGATGGCGCGGGGCTTGCCGTTGCTCCCATCGCCAGCCATCCGAAGAAGGTCTGCTGGCGCCGCGGCACGAAGCGGAGCAGCCACATGCCCAGGGCGTTGAGGTACCCGGGGACCAGTGTTCGCCGGCCCCCGAGCATCCTGGTCACCGCGATGCTCGCACATCGCTCAGCCGATATGGTGAGCAGGTCGCCCACCCGGTTCAACTCCAACTCGGCGTGCTCCAGGAACTCGGTGCGGACGGACCCCGGACTGATGGCGATGGCGCGGACACCGGTGCCGCTGAGCTCGGCATCCAGGGCCTCGGTGAAGTTGCGCACATAGGCCTTGGCGGAGGCGTAGACCGCGTAGCCCGGGACGGGGAGGTAGGCCCCGATGGAGGCCACGTTCATCACCTTGCCTGTTCCCCGGGCCACCATCGGGGGGACGAGGAGGCGGGTCAGCTCGGTGAGCGCCACCACGTTGACCGACAGCATGGCCCGCTGCCGCTCCCACGGGGTCTCCAGGAAGGCACGGTGGATTCCGAAGCCCGCATTGTTGACCAGGATGTCCACTTGGATGTCTGCGGCCTCGAGGCGTCGCACCAGCTCTTCCGGGGCCTCGGGCCTGGAGAGGTCGACGACCTCCACCTCGGCGTGGACCCCGAAGCGGGTGCGCACCTCGTCGGCGAGGGTCTCGAGTCGCTCCTTCCGACGCGCCACCAGCACGACGCCGGATCCGCGGCGCGCAAGCTCGATCGCGATGGCGCGTCCAATGCCGCTGCTGGCGCCTGTCACCAGCGCCGTCGAATCCACGAGCTTCCTCATGAGCCAATCCCTGGGATGCGATGTGGGTGCGTATGGTCCGTCACGCCCCGCCGCCACCCGAGTAGGCACGGAGAGAACATCAACCCCCGAAAGAAGTTGCGGCCCGCAGAGGCCTTGGACACCATGGGCCCAGCCAGGCCTGGGGGTTGGTGAGCATGAAACGCGCGATCGTCCGGTACGCCGTTCTGGCGTCCTGTTGTCTCTTTCTCCAAACGCCGAGCACGAGCGTCGCCGCTCCACTCTCCGACGTCGAATACCACGTCACCGTCGAAGAGAGGATGGGACCGACCACGGTCATTCTCCGGCTCGACCTTCACACCGCGAGCGCGAACCCCGACGACGACGGGCTGTACATCAACCTCGATTTCCTCCAACTGCCCGCGGCGCAGGTCTTCTCTTCCCGTCCCTTGGAGAAGATGCAGATCATCGGTGAGGCCAGCGACAGCGACGTGACCCCGAAGGCCTTCGCTCGGCAGCAGATCGTCGTGTACGAGGTGGAGATCACCCGGCGTGGCGGTGCAACCCTTGGGTGGTTCTACTACGCCCTTACCGATCGTCGGACCGGAGAGACCATCGACAGCGGTTGGGTGCCCCGCTGAAACAACCCGGGCATTCCTGATGATGATCTCCACCTGGCTCGATGAGCAGTTGGTGCACCTACGCGACCTGGAAAAGGCGGCGGAGGCGGATCGAGGCCATGGGAACGCGGATTTCGAGCACATCCCCTCCGAGGCCTACAACGCCTATTCATCCGCCTGGAGCGAGCTGAGACGCTGGCTGCGGGCCCTGGAAGCACCCGACGGATGGATCGGTGTCGTCCGCTGGTGCTCCGAGCACGACGACGTGTTTGGAGGCGCCATCGAAGACCGCTTCATCCTGTGGGAGGATCGGGACCGGGCCGTGAACCAGGAGTTGCTGCACCTGATGCACGACCGGTTGGTGTTTCGCCAGGTGCGGCCAGAGGACGAGGCGCGACCCGCGGTTCGCCGAGATGATCGCTACCACCGATTGGTTCATGTCGGAGCTTCGCACGGCTGATCACATGCTCTTGGAGGTGATCCACCACCTGGGGGAGCAAGGCATTCCGGCGCGGCGGATCCTCGACGACGTGCAGGCGGCCAAGCTGGCGGTACTCGACGAGTTGCGTAGCTTCATCACGGTGACGGGGATGGAGGTCAGCAGCGACACGAAGACGGTCGCCATGACGGTCCACTTCGAGCAGACCCTGCCACGCGGCACCTCGGCCGGCATGGAGGCCCTGGTCTGGGATGGCAGGGAGATCCAGTCCGCTACCCCCGGACTCGACCTCGACGTCCACGGCGCGCAGCCAGGCGGGAAGTTCACGGTCTCGTGCCTCGGCTCTGGACACAGGCTCGAAAAGGGCGACACCTGGGCCAGGGTCTATCGTCAAAGGGGCGGATGGAAGCCGTGGGATCTGGCGCCGGGCACCCCCATGGTCCTCAACTTCTACGTCTACTGGGAGGATCACAAGGTCCTGAAGGAGCGCCTGGGAGACGACTGGTTTCCCATGCCGAGCACCAGCCGCTTCTGCGCAACCGCGGAGGCACCCGACCTGCCCTGAGTGGGACGGGTCTACTCGCCATGTCGTTGTAGATCGGCTCGGCATTCCCCTCGACGATCGTCTGGGAGATGAAGTCGTTTCTGCAGCCCTCCTGCAGACCCATGGCGTCCTCGCCCGAAGCAACCCTTCACGCTTTCGCCCCAGATGCGGCGTTCATGATACTTCGCGCTACCGGAGATCCCCATGCGCGCCTCCCACATCCTCCTCGAGTACCGGATGAAGTGGCCCCCTTCGAAGCAGAGCCACCCGCGCTCCCGGGAAGAGGCCCAGCTGGTCATCGAGGGGCTGCTCGGGCGGGTGCTGGACGGCGAGGCGTTCTCGGACCTCGCCCGGACCTACTCGGAGTGCCCGTCGTCTGCTGATGGCGGTGATCTCGGGCGGTTCTCCTTCGATCAGATGGCGAAGGCGTTCTCCGAGGTGGCCTTCGAGCTGGAGGTTGGCCAGGTCAGCCCACCGGTCCACACCGAGTTCGGTGTGCATCTCATCCTGCGGACCGAGTAGTCGCTGTCATACGGGGGTTCCGG
>JAFDJI010000065.1 GCA_019307545.1 Deltaproteobacteria bacterium
TGGTGGCCCAACTGGTCCGGGATGGGGAACGGCACGCACTGCCAGCCGACGTGCCGCCTGGGACCTACCGCATCGAGGGGATGTTCAACGGGCGCGACTTCGAGGAAAGTGGCTCGATCACCGTAGAAGCCAACGCCACCCGCACCGTGGTCTGCAGAGCGCGGATGATGCTCTGCAACGTGAAGTAGACGCGCGCTCCTCGACCCGTCCTTTCACCGGCGGGCCGCGAACCGTAAGATGCCCGCCGGTGTCCCTGTTGGACGAAGCGGAGATCCCATGACCGAATCCGACACCCCAACCGAGAGCCCTCCGACGCGTGCCGAGAGCCCACCGAAGGCTCCCCGGCGGGGGTTCAGCGCTCCCTGGTGGATCGGCTTGGTGGTCGCCGGGTTCGGCGGGTTCGTCCTGTTCTGCTTCGGGATGTGCATCGGCTTCCCGTGCCTCACCACCGGGGTCCGGTACGGGATGTGGATCGACCACTGCCCGGTCACGGACCTGCGCTTGGGGGGGCATGTGGACGTCTCCGGAGTGGTCCGGGGCGGGGATGGGACCGTCTCGGTCCTCCCCTACGCCCGGTACATGCGCGGACATGGGGGGGACGCCTGGGTCACGGAGGCGACCATGTACCGGGGGGTCCAAGTGCACCTGGACCTCCTCGACGCCGAGGGCGAGCTTCTGGAGGGCATGGAGGTCAAGGACCGCAAGAAGCGCCGTGGACGGCGGAAGCACACCATCTCCCTGCCCGCGCTTCCCGATGGCGACTACATCCTCCGCGCCAAGCTCTACGCTCCCTTCGAGAGCGTCCAGGTGGATGTCGACCTGGCCCTGTACGCACCCGCCATCGCCCACGTGATGACGGATCGGCCCCTGTACAAGCCGGGCCAGGAGGTCCTGCTCCGCAGCGTTACCCTCAAGCGCACCGATCTGTCCCCCCTGGAGGGGCGCCCGGGACGGTGGCGGATCACCTCGCCCGACGGCACCGAGATGCTGTTGGAGAAGGACCGCGCCGCCGCTTACGGGGTGGCCGACTCCACCTTCCCCCTCGATAGCCGCGCGCCGGTGGGCACCTGGACCGCGCAGTGGCTCAGCGGGGAGGCCAGCGACAGCGTGACCTTCGAGGTCCGCCCCTTCAAACTGCCCCGGTTCACGGTGGATCTCTCCCCCAGCGCGCGCTGGTACGGGATCGGGGACAAGGTGCGCCTCGAGGGCAAGGCCCGGTACACCTCGGGGGCTCCCGTAGCGAACGCGCCCGTGGAGTTGCGGCTGCACCCGGCCGAGGGGCGGTGGCCCATGCCCCTGGCGTGGGAGGAGCCCATCAACGTCCGTACGGACGATGGCGGCAGCTTCGAGGTGACGATCGGTACGGTCCCCTCGGACCTCATCGAGCGCAACGTGTTGGCCGCGGCCGTCCGGGTCACCGAGGAGGCCGGAGAGGTGGCCACCGGCGGCACCCGGGTGATCCTGTCCAAGGACGACTTGATGGTCGAGGCGGTCACCGAGCTTGGGGATGGGCTGGTGGGCGGCTTCAACAACCGCGCCTACCTCCGGGTCTCCACCCCGGACAACAGCCCGCTGCCTCTGGCCGACGTGGTGGTGACCAACCCATGGGACACGCGCGCCAAGGCACGTGAGGCCAAGGCAGACGAGGACGGGGTGGCCGCGCTGCAACTCGACCCCGGCGACCCGGTGACGGTGGTGATCCCCGCCCCGCCGGTGCGGGTGCGGCCCTTGGTGCCCGGTACCCCATCCATCAGCTCCGGTGGGGAGTTGTGGGAGGGCCGCTCCCTGGACATGGCGGAACGGCGCGCCCTCGACCGGGCTGTCCCCGCCGTCGCACGCTGTGGTGACTACGCACCTGGGGACGCCAGCGTCCGCATCGGCGTGCGGGTGAACGGCGCCGGCACCGTCTCCGACGTGCTGCACGACACCTCGCCG
Source organism: Deltaproteobacteria bacterium (assembly GCA_019307545.1). GTDB lineage: Bacteria > Myxococcota_A > UBA796 > UBA796 > JAFDJI01. The sequence goes on from JAFDJI010000065.1 coordinate 1,936, forward strand.
GTGGGCCGGTGCGTGGGGGCCGCCGTGCGCGCGGTGCGCTTCCCGATGGGCGCGCAGCGCACCTATTCCCTCACCTGGATTGTCCCCGACAGCCTGGTCCCGTCCTTCCAGGTGAACACCAGTCCCGCCTACGGGGCCCACGACGGGTTCCGCAGGAGCTGGCAGGAGGCCGCCATCGAGGCGCGTCGCTGCGCGTCCATGGGGCAGGGCGTCTCCGGCAGGACCGTGCTCAAGGCCCACTGGCGGGTTTTCGAGGAGTCCCAGGCCATCGAGTCCAGTCTCCAGACCGACCGGGGCACCGGGCTCAACGGCGCCCAACTGGAGTGCGTGCGGCGGGCCTTCCTGTCTGCGCGGTTGGACGAGGAGGCCGATGAGGACGCGATGGGCACCGCGAGCGTGAGTCTCTCGGTCCCGAGCCCTCCCGGTTCGTCCAAGCCGAGCCCGACGGCGACCACCGGCTACGAGCTGCAGATCGCCGCCCACGTGGACCAGGCGAAGATCGGCGAGACCCGCCTGGTGCTGCCGGTGGGCCTGATTCCGCCCTTGCGCCTGCGGGCCACGCCCTCGCTTGCGAGCCCCGGCGATTCGGTGATGGTGGAGATGTTCCGCGGGCCCGACTTCTATGGGGACCTCCCGGAGAAGGTGTGGCTGCGGCGCGGGGACCTGTACGTGGAGAAGGCGAAGGTCGACGAGGAATCCCGCTCGGTGACCTACACCCTTCCTTCGGACCAGGACGGCTTCTTCTACGTGGAGGTCTCGGGCGCCCGCGCGGTGATCTTCGTGCAGCCGACCGACCCGCTCTCGGTGGAGTTGGCGACCGACGAGGCGGCCTACCGCCCTGGCGCCACGGCCCGGCTCACCGTGACCACCCGTGCCGGCGACGCGCCCACCCCGGCGGGCGTGGGGCTGTCGGGGGTGGACACCGCCCTGGCGCAGCTCGCACCGCTCCTCGGCCCCGACGATTACGGGCGGGTCACGGTGCGTGCCACCTCGGACAACCCGGCCTTCGGCGCCTTCGATCCGCGTGCGCTGAGCCTCGGCCAGGTGCGCGGGGAGAACGCGGCCAAGGCGGCGGTTCTCCGCATCTCCCAGCTTCCCATGGACCCCGGGGGGGATGAGCGGCTCTACACCTCCGGATCGTCGACCCATGATGACGTGGAGGTGCTGATCACCAGCTTCTATCGGGCCCTCGAGGCCCTGCACAAGCGGGTGCGCGCATGGGAGAAGACCGCTCCGGAGGGCGAGACCATGTCGCCAGCCCTGATGGTGGAGATGTGGAACGAGACCACCAAAGCGCTGGATAAAGAAGGGAAATCCGCGCGGGATGCCTTCGGAAGGAGGCTGACCTTGGACATCCTCCCCTCCGACCTGCTCGCGCAGGTCGACCCACGGCAGGTCGTCGCGGATGGGACCCGACTGCCGGAGGACGTCATCGCGTGGGATCGGTACGTGCTCGAGGAGGTGGCGCGATGAAGGCCCTTGGTTTGTTCGGCGTGATCGCGGTGGCCGTGACGGGCTGCTTCTCCGGTTCGATGGCCCCTTCGGGGGCGGACAAGGAGCAGGCGGTCGGCGGTGCCTACTACCCGCCGGCGCCGGCGATGGAGGAGTCGGAAGGCGACACGATGAAGACGGCGAAGCCCCGCGCCGCGCCGTCCAGGTCGAGGATGGCCATGGACGAGGCCGGGCCGACCGCGATCATGGCGCCGGAGGAGTTGGAGGAGGAGCCCGACGACGCTGTTGCCGGGGGCGAGGCCGATGACGGCGGCCCTGAGCTGCGCCAGTGGTTCCCGGAGTCCTTCCTGTGGCAGCCGCTGGTGGAGACCGACGAGAGCGGTACCGCGATGGTCGACGTGCGCGTGCCGGACACCCTGACCACCTGGCGGGTGCTTGCCCTCGCCCACAGCCAGGGCGGACGCCAGGCTGGGACGGTGCACACCTTCGACAGCCGGCTCCCCCTTTACGTGGACCCGGTGGTCCCGGGGTGGATGTACGTGGGTGACCGGGTGTTGCTCCCGGTGCAGGCGGTGAACACCACTGACGAGGCGGTCGACACCGTGCTCGAGGTCTCCGCGGTGGGCGCGCTCACCGGGGAGGGGTCGGTCGCGCTGCGGCTGCCCCCCCGTGGCTCGGACGTGCGGCGCGTGGCGCTGGTGGCAGAGGGCTCGGGCTCCGGGTCGGTGCGCGCGGTCCTGGGAGACAGCGACGCCGCGGAGCGCCAGGTGCCGGTGAAGCCGGCCGGGCGACCAGTGGAGCGAACCCGGGGTGGCACGCTTTCCGCCACCCGGTCCTTCCGGATCGCGGGCCCCGAAAAGGCCGATCCGGTGACCCAGGAGCTGTCGGTATGGGTGTTCCCCGGCCCCCTCGCGGTGCTGCAGGCGGAGATCGAACGCGCGGCGTCCGCAGCGGTGACGCCCTGGGACGCCGCCTACGCCTTTGCGCTGGCGTCCCGGTTGGAGCAGCTCTCCCTCATGGCGGGGATCGAGGTGGACCCGAAGGTGGCGCGACGGCTGCGGGTGCTCGCCTGGCAGCGGGTGGTGCGCCACAGTCGGTCCCCCGACGCCGGCACCGCGGCGGACCTGTTGGCCGCCATGCGGGACGTGGAGGGCCACGAGTTGGCCGAGGAGCTCAAGAAGCGGCTGATCCGGAATGTGGTCTCGGGCCAGCGCGGCGACGGGACCTGGGCCCGGCAATCCAGCGCACCCCTGCAGCAGGTCATCGTTCAGACCGCCTTTGCGGCACGCACCCTTCCCGATGACGAGGAGGGCGCGCGGCTGCGGGCTTCGGGCGCATTGGAGCGCTACGCCCGTGAGGTGAAGGACTCCTACACCGCCGCGGTGGTGCTCGCGAGCGGGGTGGTGGATGGCGATCTGCGGGCGGACCTCTTGAAGATCGTCCTCGACGGGGTCACCGAGACCAATGGGGTGCACGGGGTGTCGGTGCCCAAGGAGGCTCGGAACGCCTGGGGCCAACGCCCGCCCTACGCGGAGGTGCGGGCGTGGACCGCGCTCGCGCTCGCGGAGGAGACCGATCTCGACTGGCGGGGCGACCTGGTGTCGGACCTGATGGCCGGGTACGACGCGGGCTGGGGCTTCGGTGCCGGCCCGGCGGACGTCATCGCCTTGGAGGCGGTGCTGATCCTGCTCCCCGGATTGGACCGGGAGGTGGAGGTCGTGCTCACCCTGGATGGGAACGAGGTGGACCGGCAGCAACTCGACCCGGCCCAGCCCCGGGTGCCTGCGGTACTCACCGGACCCCCGGGTGCGAGGAACCCGGAGATCGGCCTGCGGGTCGAGCCCGAGGTTCCCGGATTGGCCTTCGTGGCCACCCTGGCGTCCTGGGTCCCCTGGAGCGGTGAAGAGCAGATGGCCGGCGTCGAGGTGGAGACCGAGGTGGAGCGGATGAAGGTGGGCCTGGACAGCACCCTCACCCTGCGCCTCTCCGCCCCTTCCGGGGTGGCGTTGGTGGTGGAGCAGGGTCTCCCCGCCGGGGCCACGGTGGACGAGTCCAGCCTGGCTTCCGTGGGCGACGCGCTCGTCGACCACCAGGTGTTCACCGACCGGGTGCGCCTGCAGACTCGCGCCTTCCGCGCTGGGGAGGTGATGGAGTTCCCGATCCAGGTTCGACCGGCCTTCGCGGGTCGCTTCCAGACCCTTCCGCTGACCCTGGAGGCCACCGGTCGTGTGGGTCAACGGGTCTTCCTGCGGCCCGTGGTGTGGGAGGTGGCGCCGGAGGTCGGTGCGCTCGCGGTCCGGTAGGGCCTGTCTTCCAGGTTGGAGGCCGGTGCGCTCGCGGTCCGGTAGGGCCTGTCTTCCAGGTCGGAAGTCGGTGCGCTCGCGGTCCGGTGGGGCTACCCTGGCTCGGTGATCTCAGTCTTCCTTTCGCTGGTGCTGGTCGCCGGAGCGCAGTCCCCGGTCGACGACGTGCGCGAGGTGGTGTCCCGCGACCGCATCGAAGCGGACCTGCGCGCACTCACCGGCCACGACGAGGTGGAGATCGACGGGGAGATCGAAGACATCATCTCCCGGTACGTGGGCCACCCCGATGTTCAGGTCGCCCAGGCCTGGCTGGAGCAGTCCTTCGCCGAGATCGAGGGGCTGGAGGTGTACACCGAGCCGGTCTCCCTGGAGACGCCGTTCCCCAGCGCCAACGTGGTCGCGGAGCTTCTGGGAACGGAGGATCTGCCGTGGGTGGTGGTGGGCGCCCACTACGACTCCATCGCCTCACGCGAGGACGGTTGGGACGGCGCGGTGGACCCCGCCCCCGGCGCGGACGACGATGCCTCGGGGGTGGTGGCTATGCTGGAGACCGCCCGCATCCTGGCGGACTGGCGACCCGGTTACCGCCACCCGGTGCGGTTCGTCGCCTTCACCTGGGAGGAGGTGGGCCTGGTGGGCTCCTGGGCGCACGTCGCCGGGATGGAGGCGCGGGGCGAGGAGGTCGTCCTGGCGCTGATCCAGGACCCGGTCGGCTACAACGCCGGGGGCTCGGACCGACTGTTTGCGGTCTACGACCTCGCCTGGGAGACGGAGGCCGAGGCCTGGGCGGCGGTCGGTCCGGCCATCGACTCACCCCTGGTGATGGTGGCGGTCGACCACACCCTGTTCGGTGGCGACGAGCGGGCCGACCACTTCCCCTTCTGGGACGCCGGCTACCCGGCGCTCCACGTCGCGACCTTCCCCCAGCCGCCGGAGTACCACACCACCGGGGATGACCTGGACGTGGTGGACCTGGACTTCCTTACGGAGGTCACCGCGGTCACCGCGACCCGCGCCGCGGAGCTTGCCGAGCCTGGTGAGCTTCGAGGACTGGCCGCATGTGGGTGCGCCACCCCCTCGTCGCCGGGCATTCCGGCGGTGCTTCCTCTGCTCTTGTTGTGGACGCGCCGGCGCCCGGCGCCTACAGTCCGCGGCCGACCTCGATGAGGTCGATCAGGGGTCGGAAGGTCTCGGAGCGGCCTTCGGCAGCATCATCCATGCACATGGGCTCACTCCTCACCCATACGTGGGGCAGATCTTCCGCGGTGATGAAGACGCGGCAGTTGGCGGGGTGGCGAGGGCGAGGGGATCCTCCTGCCCACCGGGATCGCCCCATGCATGGGTGCCGAGAGCGCCGGAATCCCGGCTCCCGGCGGCTTCGAGCAGGTCAACAGGAAATGTCAGAAGGGCAGTGAAAAGGGGCTTTGAAAGCCATCTAAAGTACCGGACAGGTTCTGGCCGCCACCCCCTCCTGGTCATGGATACCGGGGTGGCATGCACGGATTGCCCCCCAATGTCGCCCTTCATGGTCCCGCTTGGAGTTGGCCCTGTCTGTCCACTCGGGGTTGGCTTTGGGCGTGGACCCCCGATGGCCTTGCTGGCACTGGTAAAACTGGGCGATCGGTGGCCGCCGACATGCGGCTCGGCTCCGCGGAGGCGCTCCTCGAGGAGATGGTCTCGCTGGCGCGGGCGGGTGGAGCACTGGATCTGCGTCTCGCGCGGCTGATCGCCTGGTTCAAGCGGCAGGATCTCGCGCCCCTCGGCTACAGCAGCCTCCCCACCTTCTGCCGTGAACGGGTCGGCTGGGGCGGCACCTGGCAGCGCCAACTGGTTCGACTGGTGGAGAGCGACCTGAAGCTGGTGAAGCGGGCGGTGTTCCACGGGCTGCCGATGACGGTCGCGATCCTGGCGCCCGGGCGCGTCGAGCCCAACGAGCAGGCCACCTGGCTGATGGCGGCGCTGCGGGGCGAGGTGAGACCTCCGCGGTCCAAGCGGGCGGCGGCAGTGCCCAAGGTGGTGATCCATGGTCGGTTGGCCCGCCAGGTGCACGCGGCGCGCGACCTGGCGCGACTGGTGGTGGGGTGGCCGCTGTCCGTCCGGGGGGCAGACGCGTTCGTCCTGGGAAGCTGGCGCCAGCAGAGGCCCGGGGAGGAGATCCTGGCCGAGGCGCGCGAGACCCCGGCGCCGCCGGATCACGAGCCCGTGCCGGCGTGGGGCGGGCCTGACCCGGCCACCGCCTTGGTCGGTCCCTGGCGCGAGCCAGTCGATTTGGAGGACGGTTTGCGCCTGCTGGAGGAGGTGCAGCGGGCGCGGCGGGAGCGCAAGCTCCGGCTGGGGTGCCTCTACGCCCGGGTGGCGCGAAAAGGGCTGCACCAGGAGATGGGCTTCGACACCCTGGCCGAGATGGCACGGGAGGGGTTGGGCTGTTCGGTGCGGACCTTGGAGCGTCACCGGAAACTCGCTGAGCAGCTGGAAGCGAACCCGGTGGTGGGCCGCGCGGTGGAAGAGGGGCTCGACCTGAATCGGGCGCAGCTGGTGCTGAAGACCTCCCAGCCGGAGACGACGGCAGACTGGGTCGAGGTGGCGCAGCGCACCGGGGTGCTCGAGTTGCAGCGGGCGACGCGTATGGCGGCGCGCGGGTTGGAGGAGGAGGTGCTCGCCACCTACAAGTGGGCGATGGCGCAGACGACAAATACTGTCGCCCTGCGGGCGGTGCAGGAGCCTGCGCCTGCGCCTGCCGTCATGGCGGTGCACCCAGACCTGCCCCAGGCGGCGGAATGGTTCGTGGAAACCGTCCGGCCAGAGCCGCAGAAGGGGTTTGGGAAGGTCAAGGAGCGGGATCGGTTCGTGTGCCAGAACCCGGAGTGCGGTCGGCGGAGCCTGCGGGCCCACGCGCACCACCTGGTGTTCCGGAGCGAGGGTGGGAGCGACGACGAGACCAACGGGGTCGCGGTGTGCAGTGGGTGCCACCTTCGGCTGGCGCACACCGGGCTGGTCTCGGTGCGGCGGGAGGGGGACGCGGTGGTGTGGACCTACCCCGGCGGCCGCTCGGTGACAGTGTTCGACGTTCCGCGGAGGTTCCGATGATCGGGTGTTTCCCGCGCAGCCGCGGCCCGCCCTCCTATCGTAGCTCCGCAAGCACGTCGGTGGTGCCCTTCGCGAGCCCGTTGCCGTGGTAGAGGGGCTCGTTGTCGGCGCGGGTCTGCAGGTCGCCGTCGAGGTCGATGCGGACGTGCAGGTCCAGGGTGTCGGGGAAGGTGTGTGGCGCCCCGCCCATGGCTATGGCGTTCGCGGGGGTGACCCGGAACGCGAGCGGGAAGGGGCCGGCCGGGAGCCGGACCGCCGCGAGCGGCGGGCCGCCTGCGGGGTCGTGGACCGACACCCACAGCACCTCCTGTCCGCTCAGGCGCGAGGCGACGCCTGGGTCCAGGGTCACCGTGCCCGCCAGCACCGTGTCGTGGCCGGCTGGCGCGAGCACCGCTTCGTGCGGGGACGGCTCCACCGGGGATTCGCCTGGAGGAACGTCTCCGGGGGCCGCGAGCATGGCCCGCGCCCGCGCCAGCTCTCCCTCCACCGTGGGGTCCCCGGCTGCGCCGCTGGCCACGGCCGACTCCAGGGCCTGCACCGCGACCTCCGGCTTGCCCATCATCATGGCGAGGCTGCCCTTGTACACCAACGCGCCGAGGTGGTGGGGGTTCACGGCGAGCACCGCGTCCAGCTCCGCCATCGCCTGCTCCCGCTGCCCGATGGCGATGCGGAGGAAGGCGAAGTGCACCCGTGCGTCGGCGTTTTCGGGGTCGACCTGTCGCGCCCGGGTGTTGTAGGTCATCGCGGCCGCCAGGTCCTGCTGCTCGATGGCCATGGCGGCGAGGGTATTCAGGGCCTCGATGTCGTTGGGGTCGGCTGCGAGTTGGGCCTCCATCTCGGTGAACATCTGCTGGTGTTCCGCGGGCGCGGTGGCGCTGGGACCGCCCGTCATCGGCGCGTCGTCCCTGCGGGCTACGGTGTTGCCCTGTGCCCACCACACCAGGACGGCCACGAGAATCACCGCGAGCAGGGCCCACAGCGCGCCCTGCCAGGCCGGGGAGACCTTCGGTGCCGGCGGCGGGGCTGCCTTGCCGTCCAGGGCGGCGAGGGCGGCATCCACCGCCGCATCGCCGAGCTGGGCCCGCTGGGCCTCCAGCGATTGGCGTGCCGCGGCGTCGGCGCCGGGCACCGTATCGGTGCCGCCCTCCGGCACGACCGTGGGCGTGGCCTCCGGACCCTCGTCCAGCTCGCGCAATGCGCCCGCGCCCTTGGCGATCAACTCCTGTCGCTGCCGCGTGTACTCCTCGGCGTCGAGCTTCCCCTTCTCCAACTCCAGGGTGTGCAGCGCCTCCACGGTGGCGTCGCGCTCGCGCTCCAGGTCGGCACGGCGTCCGGAGAGCGCCGCTTCCTGCAACTCGTCCTCCGAGCTGTGGGTCCGCAGTGCGTAGACGAGACCGGCGATGACCCCCACGGCCATGACGACAAGCGGCGGCCACCACTCGGCCCATTCGATGGTCATGGCGCGTCGTCCTCCAACTCGCGGAGCAGTTGCTCCTCGTAGGGGTCCTTCGGGACCAGGCCAACATCGGAAGGCAGTGGCACGGCGTCAGGCTCCCGGCGCCAGCTGGTGGCGACCGCTGTGGCCCACGCCAGCACCAGTCCCAGCAGCACCGCCGGACCGAGCCACAGCAACCAGGCCAGCCCCTGCTTCGGCGGGCTGAGCAGCACCCACTCGCCGTACCGCGCGATGAAATAGTCCTCGATCTGCTCCTCTGTGTACCCGGCGACGACCAACTCGCGGACCCGGTCCTTCATCGCGACCGCGGTCGGGGAGGGGCTGTCGGCCACCGACAGGCCCTGGCACACCGGGCACCGCAGCCCGGAAGCGATCTCGTAGGTGAGCGGCTCCACGGTCTCTGATGCGGGTGGCGGTCCCGGAGGCGGGAGGTCTGCGGGAAGGCCCTCGATCGCCGCCGTGGTCTCCGGCTCCCCGGCCACCGCGGCCTCCGGCTCCCCGGCCACCGCGGCCTCCGGCTCCCCGGCCACCGCGGCCTCCGGTTCCCCTGCCGCCGTCGCGTCCAGCGAACCGACCAGCAGCACCGCGGCCAAGAGGACCAGGATTGCCCGGCGTCCGGCCGTCATGGTGCCCCCAGCAGGGTGGTGAGCAGGTCCCAGCTCACGGGTCCGACCTGCTTGTGGGTGATCACCCCATTCGCGTCGATGAAGTAGGTCTCGGGGACTCCGGCCACTCCGTAGTCCACGGCCATCTTTCCCCCCGGGTCGACCAGGGTCTGGTAGGTCGAGCCCGCACGCTTCAGGTAGGCCTTGGCCTTCACCGGTTCGTCGGAGTACAGCACGCCAAAGAACGCCACCTCGTCGTACCGGGTGGCGGCCGATTGGAGCACGGGGTGCTCCTGCTTGCATGGCACGCACCAGGTGGACCAGAAGTTC
>JAFDJI010000473.1 GCA_019307545.1 Deltaproteobacteria bacterium
CCACCACCTCCCAACTCGAGCCAACCGGTGCGTCGGTGACGACATCGCTGGTGGGCGAACCCCAGCATTGGATTTCGTTGTCGGTGTTCACCGCGCACGCCTCCTGCCAGCCGGTCGACAGACTCAGGAAGGTCCCGGTGGGCACTTCGTCGATCCCGTAGGTGCTCGACCCCCAGCAGGTGACGTTCCCTTCGGTATCCAGGGCGCAGCTGCTGTTGGTGCCGGCGCTGGCGAACGCCCAGGTGCCGGTGGTCGGGGCATCGCTCACCTGCGAGGCCCCGTCGTAGCCCCAGCAGAGCACCGACTCGTCGCCTGCCCGGATCCCACAGAGGTGCCAGTCTCCACCATCGAGGGAGGACAGCGCGTTGGTGGGCTCGCCGGTGTCGGTGGGGGCGTCGGTGATCTCGGTGTGGTCCTCCCCGCCCCAACAGCTCACGAAACCGCTGTCGGAAAGGGCGCACGCCGCGTGCCACGTGGCGGCGGCCGCCATCCATGTCCCACTGTTTGGTGCGTCGGAGACCTGGCCCTCGTAGTCGTCGCCCCAGCAGGCCACGGAGTCATCGATACGCACCCCACAGGTGTGGTTCTTGCTGGTCGCGACGTGTACCCAACCCGTGGACATACCGGTGTCGATGTCGGAGTCCGAGTCCGAGTCCGAGTCCGAGTCCGAGTCCGAGTCCGAGTCCGAGTCCGAGTCGGTGTCGGTGTCGGTGTCGGTGTCGGTGTCGGTGTCGGTGTCGGTGTCGGTGTCGGTGTCGGTGTCGGTGTCTACATCGGTGTCGGTATCGGTGTCTTCGCCCCTGCACGCGAGCAGCAGCAGCAATGGCATGAGCCTGACGATGCGCATGTGGCGCCTCCACGTCCCGTGGCGGACCGCCATATCACGGTCGGAACGCCGGGTCCGATACCACCCTGTCTCACGGCGTGTGGGGACTGGACTTGCGCACGATGTACAGGGGCCGTCCCTTCTGCTCGTCATAGAGTTGAGCCACGTAGATGGCGACGACGCCGAGCGAGAGGAGGATGAGGCCGCAGAGCAGCCCCACGGTGAGGATGACGGTGGTGAAACCGTCCACCGCGACGCCACGCCACCAGTTCCAGAAGGTCTGCACGGCCAGGAGCGCATCGAGCGCCACGGTGATGAAGCCGAGCCAGGCGACCAACCGGAGCGGCGCCGACGAGAACGCCACGATGTTGCGCAACGAGTAGGCGACGAGGCCGCGAAGCCCCCAGCTGGTCTCGCCCGCGGCCCGTGACTGCACTTCGAAGGGTACGCGAGCCACCCGGAAACCGACCCACGCGACCAGTCCCCGGAAGAACCGGTGTCGCTCGGGACAGGCAAGCACCGCATCCACCACCTGCCGGTCCAGGAGCTTGAAGTCCGAGGAGTCCCGAAGCTTCCGTCCCCCAGGGGTCCCCACGATCGCGTAGAAGACCCGTGCGGCCAGCTTGTACCACAGCCCCTCCCGACCGCGGTTCGCCTTGACCGCGTCCACCACCTCGAACCCCTCCCTCCATTTGTCGAGCATCTTCGGGATGAGTTGGGGCGGGTGCTGCAGATCGGCGTCCATGAACAGCACCGCATCGCCGCTCGCGGTGGCGAGCCCCGCGTAGAGCGCAGCCTCCTTTCCGAAGTTGCGGCTGAAGTGGACCGGAACCACCCGCGGATCACGCGCGGCCACCTCGTCAAGGAGTGTGCCTGTGCGATCCGTGGAGCCGTCGTCCACACACACGAACTCGAAGCCAAGCCCCGACGCCTCGAGCTGTTCGGACACGGCGGAGAGGACACGGTCGATCATGCCCTCCTCGTTGTACATGGGCAGCACGACGGAGAGATCGGGCATCTACTTCGGCTCCCGTTGGCGCAACACCACGTTGCGCAGCCATGGCTGTCGGCGCGCTATAACGCGGGTCCTTCCCGTCGTGACGACAGGATCATGCCTTGGGCAGCACCCGGCGCTCCGGCAGCTCGAGCCGGCGGCGGCGGTTCAACGCCTCTACGTGGGCGTCCAGGTCCACCCAGGGAAGCAAGACCGATTCCTGGAACGTGTTGGAGTTGGCGACGTAGATGGAGGTGGCATCCGAGGGCACGGCCAGGTGCTCGACCTCGAAGGCGGTGTCGGTGAGATCCAGGGCGTCCCGGATGGTCACCTGGTCCTCGGTGAAGACGAACTCCCTGCGAAAGCGAGCCTCGGTGCGTGACTTGCCGGTGATGAGGACCTTCTGGAGGATGGAGCGAACCGCGTTGGCACTGAAGCGGCCCACGCTGACGTTCATGGACCGGAAGACGATCTGCTTGACGGGGCTCGACAGCGGCTGGCGGCGCCGGGAGAGCGCCCCCCTGGCCACGAACCGCCCGGCTTCGACATCGGCCTCCACCTCGTGCTCGTCGATCAAGTGGCTCACGAGCACCTCTCCGCTCCTGGTCTGCACCATCAGGCCGGTGTCGCTGTAGAGGGGACCCCGCTCGTCGAAGAGCTTGAGCACGCCCCCCTTGTCCATGGAGAGCACGGCGTAGTAGCGGCTGGTCTTCTTCACGAAGATGCGGGCCTCCGGGAACCACTTTTCGAAGGGTCCGCGGTGCGCTTCGAGGGTGCCGTGGCGCTCCGGGTTCCAGTCCCGCCACGCCTGCATCCAGTCGTAGACGTAGTGTGCAGCCATGCGGTTGTCGTCGTTGTAGTAGCGACGCCGTTCCGGCATGGAGCGCTGCAGGAACGTCTCGGCGATGCGGCCGGCGTCCGGGAAGTGCCGCGAAAACACCTCGAACCCGTGCGGGTAGAAGTGGAAGGTGTTCCGGCTGCCGTACTCGCCTGCGTAGGAACCGTCGGGGTGCATGAAGCAGGTCGCGAAGTCGACCGCGCGGCCGATGGGCTCGAGCAACGAAGCGTCCTGGGACTTCTGCCAGAGCTTGGCGAGGAAGGCGATGGTGCACGCGTGGTAGCCCGGGTCGGCACCTTCGTACTCCTGGAACCAGCCGGCCTCGTGCTGCCAGGACAAGGTGATGTCGCGGAACCTGTCGGATCCCTGGCGGTACCGCTGGTCCCCCGTGATCAGGAACACGTTGTACAGCGCCAAGGCCGCGAAGGCCTGGTGGTTGGCGAGTTGGCCCGTCTCGTTGTGGCGGAGCAGCCAGTCGCCGCGCAGCCTGAAGAAGGCGACCAGATCGGGGCGGTCCAGCTCCAGTTCCAGGTAGCTCTCGGTCATCGCGTAGGTGGAGAAGACCAGGGCGCCCAGGGCCCGCTCGAAGGGGAAGTAGTCGTCGCAGGAGCCGTCGGCGTGCGAGGACTTCCTGGCGTACTCGATGGAGGCGACCACCAGCTCCTTCAGCCGCTCGAGCCGGTAGTAGGGGTTGTGCGGAAACGGGACCTTGTAGGCGAGCGCCAGGGGAAGACAGAACTCCTGGTTCATGCCGCATGGGAAGTCGACGGTGCGGTAGTGCCAGAACTCGCGGTCGAAGCAGCCATAGGTGTCCGAGAACCGGTTCTTGTCGACCATGAGGAGGATGCGCGGCAGCGCACGCAAGGCCTCGTAGCAGTACCAGTCCCGATGCCCCGGACGGGGCTGGGGGAAGCGAGAGGCGCCTGGAGAGGGGCGCACATAGCGCAGGGAGGAGGTGTCCACGTTGCCTCGGGTCAGGTCGCCTCGGGCTGGTGCGCTCATGAGATCTCCTCGGCCGGGGGCTCCGGAAGGTCCCGCATGAAGCGGAGCATCAGGGGGAGCCCGACCACCGCTGGTACCACGGTGGCGACTACCGAATAGCCGAAGGTGACCGCCAGGACACGCGCGTCATCCACGGGAGTGGTACCGGTCAATGCGAGCAACGAGAGGAACGCCGCGTCCCGGGTGCCCATCCCGGCCACGGTGAGCGGTAGCATCCCCACGAAGATCGCCAAGGGCCAGAGCGCAGCGATGGACAGGGGTGCCAGGTCGGCCGAAAAGACCAGGAACAGCCCCCAGACCAGCCCCAGCGCACCCACCCACGCCAGCAACGAAAGGGCTGCGACCG
>JAFDJI010000474.1 GCA_019307545.1 Deltaproteobacteria bacterium
AACCCATCGTCACCATCGATGGGCACGAGAGCGAGGATGCGGTTTCCCGGGCCATCGTAGACCAGATCGAGGCCCTCCTCTTCTGATGGTCCGTTTCGTCCGACTCCCCGGCCTCACCTCCTACCAAGAGGCGCACGCGCTGCAGAAGACCCTCTTGGAGGCGCGCATCGTCGACCACATCCCCGACGTGGTCCTTCTCCTCGAGCACGAGGACGTGATCACCGTGGCCCGCAGCCGTTGCGCGACGGCCAACGTGCTCGCCGCGGAGGACGTTCCGGTGGTGGCGGTGGAGCGGGGAGGCGACGTGACCTGGCACGGGCCCGGCCAGTTGGTCGCGTACCCCATCGTGAAGCTGGAGGGCCGCCGCGCCGACCTGCACCTGTACCTGCGCTCCCTGGAGGAAGCCGTCATCGGGCTCCTCGATGGCATCGGGCTGTCCGGGGCCCGGGACGAACGCAACACCGGGGTGTGGCTCCCGTGCGGAGACGATCGCCGCAAGGTGTGCGCCATCGGCGTCGCGAGCCGGAGGTGGGTCACCTGGCACGGCCTGGCCCTGAACGTGACCTCGGACCTGACCCAGTTCCAACGCCTCAATCCCTGCGGACTCGACGCCGGAGTAATGACCCGCCTGGCCGACCACCTGAAACCGTGCCCGACCGTGGGGGAACTGGTGGAGCCGCTCGCCCACCACCTCGCCCACGCACTGGCGCTCGAGGTCGAGGGAAAGATCCTCCACGCAGGCCAGGCCGAGGTGCTTCCCCTACTCACTGGTTAGCGGGTCCGAGCCCCAAATATATTATAGAATGTATGTTCTAGTATATCGGATATAATTGAGGGTGAGGAGGAACAGATGACCGAACCACAGGTACCCGAGCAGCTCTGGTCCCTCATGCAACAGCACCTCGGCTACACCGACGAGGAGATGGCCCTCTTCCGAAGGGAGCCCCACAACGCCCGCGTGATGGCCACCGCCCTCGAGATGCGCCAGAAGACCATCGTCTTCGAGGTGGTGGAATCCGCCGGCTGCAACAGCCAGCACCACGTGGGCACGCGGTTCTACTTCACCGGCGACGGCAACCTCATCTCCAAGATGGCCCCGTCGCGGGTGTGCGCCTTCGCCACACCGGTGATGGCCCAGTCCATCTTCGCCATGCACGAGCTGATGTACGCCGGGGTGGACCCGAATCGCGCCACCTTCAAGCGGTTGGGCTGCCCGGACGTGGGTGTGCGCTGCGGAGGCTGGGGGCGCATCGTGCTCGAGGCCCGGGTGGTGGACCGGGAAGAAGCCATGCAACTCCACGAGGAACAGGGCTAGGCGCGGTGGGACGACGACCCCGCTACGACCGGGAAGCGATGATCTCGGCCGCCCTGGAGTTGGTCGCGGAGGGGGGGCCCCAGACGGCAACGGTGTCCGCAATCGCCCAACGCGTCGGCGCACCCACTGGCTCCTTCTACCACCGCTTCCGCTCTCGGGAGCTGCTCCTCGCCGAGCTGTGGCTCACGGTGGTCGAGACCTCCCAGAAGGCCTTCCTGGCAGAGTTGGAACACGACGACCCCTTGGAGGCGGGCCTGCGAGCAGCGGTCTTCTGGCCTCGCTGGGTCCGGGCGCACCTGCTCGAGGCCCGCCTGTTGCTGCTTCATCACCGCCGGGACTTCGTCCCCGACGCCTGGCCCGAGGAGTTGGTGGAGCGGGCCAACGCGCTGGAGCCGGCCTTGATGGCGGGGGTAAGAGACCTGTGCGTGCGGCACTACGGTGCCGACGACGAGGAAGCCCTGCGACGGGTTCGCTTCGCATTGCTGGACGTCCCCTACGGCTCGCTGCGGTCCTACGTCCAGGCGGGCCGCAGTCCACCGGCGCAGCTGGACGAGCTGATCACCGAGGCCTGCCGCGCGGTGCTCGCGTGAATGCGCAAGCACGGCAAGAACATCATCGGCAAGCAATTCGCCTCTCAGCGCATGGCCGACTCGATGATCGACCTGTTCGCGCTCGCCTGCGTGCTCGGCCGGGTGAGCACCGCCGTGCAGGACCGCGGCGCGACGGAGGCCGCCACGGAGATCGAGATCCTGCGCGTCTTCGCGGGCCAGGCCCTGGAGCGCGCGCGGTCGAACTTCGAGCAGATCGACCACAACGACGAGCTCGTGAAGTCCATCGCCGCCCATGCCTTGGAGGTCGAGAGGTTCTCCTGGGACAATCTCTAGACCCCCAGCCAGCCCCGCGATCGTCTATCTTGCGCCCATGCTGACCCTCATCGCCCTGCTGGCCGGCTGCTGCCCCAACGCCGAACCCCCCGTCCTCCAAGCCCCCGAGGACCCGCACACCGACGTGGACGTGGTCTGGGAGCTCCCGCTCTCCGAGATCGTGGTGTCCTCCCATCGCCCCCTCGAGGAGTTGGAGTTCTTCGTGGATTCCGGCGAACACCTCAATGTCGGGGTGCAGGACCTGGACCTGTACGCCATTCCCGAGGCCGGGTGGTCCGGCGAGGATTGGATCTCGGTGGAGGTCGTCGACCGCTGCGACCAGTCCGCCGAAATCACCTTCGACCTCGGCGTGGGGGCCATGGCCAACGGAGACTGCGTCACCACCTTCACCTACACCGCCCAGGGCAGCCCGACGGCGGTCTACCTGGCCGGCACCTTCAACAGCTGGGCAAAGACGGCGATGGAGGACCTCGGCGACGGCACTTGGACCCTCGAAGTGCCCCTGGCCGAGGGCGTCTACGCCTACAAGCTCGTGGAAGAATCCGGGAGCGAGCAGTGGACCTGCGACCCGGCGGCCACGGCCTTCCAGTGCGGTGCCGGCTACGACCCCAACACCTGGAGCGACTGCTCGCTGGGCGCCACTTCCTGCAACTCGCTGGTGGTGGTCGGGGACTGCAACCTCCCAACCCTCTCCCTGGGCACCCTCGACATCGACCGAACCACGGGGGAGGTGTCCCTCCTGGTTCGCTATGTACCGGGTGACGGCGGGCAGGCCATCGGCTCCCTCTCCGCGACCCTCGACGGCACCACGATCGCCCAGGCCGCAGGTTGGACGGGAGAGGATCCCCTGTCGCTGTCCCTCACCGGCCTCACCCCGACCCGGCACACGGTACGGATCTCGGCCAGCGACACCGCCAGCCACGCCGCCGAGGCCCTGTACGTCCCCTTCTGGACGGACGACCTCACCTGGGACCGGGGCCTGCTCTACTACGTGTTCGTGGACCGGTTCGCGAACGGGGAGGCCGGCAACGACCTGACCTACGGCGCTTCCCACTACTGGACCGACTACATGGGCGGCGACTGGGACGGGGTCATCGACCACCTCGACTACCTGGAGGACCTGGGCGTCACCGCCCTGTGGCTCACCGCCCCGGTGGACAACGCGTCGGGGGTGTGGGGCAGCAAGTGCGGCGCCGACTTCACCGGCTACCACGGCTACTGGCCATCCAGCGCCTTCGGGGTGGAGGAGCACTTCGGCGACGAGGCCCTGCTCCACGAGCTGATCGACGAGGCCCACGCGCGGAACATGCGGGTGGTCGTGGACTGGGTGGGCAACCACGTCCACACCCAGCACCCCTACTACGCGGATCACCCAGGCTGGTACAACCCACAGCAGCTCTGCAACGACGCCAACAACTGGGACGACATCCCGGAGACCTGCTGGTTCGACAGCTTCCTCCCAGACATCGACTACTACCAGCCCGAACCCCTGGTGCAGATGGTCGACGACGCCGTGGCCATGGTCAAGGAGTACGGCTTCGATGGGTACCGGGTGGACGCGGTCAAGCACATGCCCCACTCGGTCTACTACAACTTCCAGTCCCGGGTGCTCGACGAGGTGGAGCACGCAGAGGCCGGGGGGGACGAGGACTTCTACACGGTGGGCGAGACCTTCGACGGGGACCGGACCCTGATCGCCTCCTACATCGACGAGCGAGAGTTGGACGCCCAGTTCGACTTCCCCTTCTACTTCACCCTGCGCTCGGCCTTCACCGACTGGGGCGCCACCCTCTCCGACG
>JAFDJI010000066.1 GCA_019307545.1 Deltaproteobacteria bacterium
TCAGGCCGGCTCCGCCTGCGGAAAGGTAACTTCAGGCCGGCTCCGCCTGCGGAAAGGTAACTTCAGGCCGGCTCCGCCTGCGGAAAGGTAACTTCAGGCCGGCTCCGCCTGCGGAAAGGTAACTTCAGGCCGGCTCCGCCTGTGGAAGGGGAAGCTCGGGTGGGCTCCGCCGGCGACAAGGGAAGTTCGGGTGGGCCCAACACCGCGGTGATCGTTCGGCACTGGCGTTGGGGTTCGGCCCCTTTGTGATCGGATCGGCTCCCTTCCGTGATGGGCTCGCTCTACTCAGCGAGCTTTCTTATGACTGCCTCGAGGCCTTCCACCACTCTCGCCAGCCGGTCGTAGTCCACCTGCTCTGCCGTGTCGGTGGGCTCGTGGTAGTGCGGGTACCGGAACGGGGCGGTGTCGGTGACCATCAGCGCGGGCCAGCCCTGCTGCCAGAACGACCAGTGGTCCGACCAACCCACACCAGGGACGCTGCCCGGCACTGCCGCACCCTCGGAGGGGAAGCCGCCGTGCTCGCGGAAGGCCCGCACCGCGTCCCTGGTGAGGCGGCGGGAGCGGACGTTCCCCACGAAGCCGAGGAAGTTGCCGGTGTCCGGGTAGAACAGGGAGAAGGGGAAGGGGTACTGCTGGCTCTTCGGGGTGTCCCGGTAGTAGCCGATGGTCTCCAGGGAGAGCATGCCCGCCACCTCGACCCCGTCCCCGGCCAGCTTGCGGGCGTAGCGGAGGCTTCCCATGTCCGCGGTGTAGTACCAGGGCGGCTCCTCGTTCACGAAGGCCACCAGGTGGACCGTGCGGGAAGGGGAAGCCCCGTGGAGTCGCCGCGCCAACTCGATCAGGGCAGCGGTGCCACTGGCGTTGTCGTTGGCGCCCGGCGTGCCGGGTGCGGAGTCGTAGTGGGCACCGACCACCATGATGGCGGCTCCGGGCACGCTCCCCGGCACCAGCACCTCCAGGTTGCGTACCTCGCGGCCTCCGACGTCGAAGCGCTGGCTGTGCACCCGATAGCCTGGTTCCGCGAGCTGACCCTCCACGTAGGAGGCGGAGGCGCGCAGCGCATCGTACCGGTACAGGTTGCGCTCCCCGATGTCGGTGGCGAGCACCCGCACGTGGGCAGCGAGGGCATCGCGGAGGGAGATCCCGTCACCGTCCAGCGGCGCCAGGTCGCCCCGGTGGGACCGGCCGGGCATGTGGAACATCAGGCCGGGGGGGAGGCCCAACGCGGCGGTGAGGGCGAGCAGCAGTCCCATTACGACCTTGGCGAGAAGGTGGCGCGTTGCGGGACCCCGGTGGCGATTCACCGCCGCCGGCGCCGAAGGAGGGGCAAGATACCGACGAGGCCGAGCATCCAGGCGGCGGCCGGCGCGGTCGGCCCGACCGCGCACAGCCCCAGGAAGCCCCGCTCGTAGGCGCCCTCGGGGGGGCGGGCCGGGTCGGCCCAGCCGGTGTCGATCTCGGTGTCGGTGTCGACGTCGGTGTCGACGTCGGTGTCGGTGTCGACGTCGGTGTCGGTGTCCCCGTCGTAGTCGGTGAGCAGTTGGTCGGAACCCATCTGGCCTTGCAGCCAGGTGATGTAGTAGTCGACGCGGACGGCACCGTTCTCGCCGCCCTCGCACGCGCCCATGGTGAAGGAGTTCACCGCGGCGAGGTAGTATTTGTTGTCGCTCCGCTTGTGGAAGGCCGCGCCGCCCGAGTCCCCGGGACACACGTTCGAGTCGTTGTCCGTGGAGTACATGAACTGGGCGTCCCAACCTCCGCTGACGGTGCAGGTCCCGTAGGACCCAGCGTTTGGCGGCATGCAACCGAGGAACGTCATCTCGGTCTTCTGCCGATAGCCACCGCCGGTCTCGCTGGAATCCTCCGAACCGTACCCGACGAAGGTGAGCTGCTCGTTGACGAACTGGTTCGGGTTCTGGTCGTTGACCACCTGGGCAGCAATCGGGGCGTTGGCGGTGAGATGGAAGAGGCCAATGTCGTCCTGGATGATGCCATCGGGGGTGTAGCCCGGATTCACGATCTCCCGGTCGACGAAGCGGTAGCTCGAGATGCTGGCGATGTCCTGGTCGAAGATCACGAACGGGTCCAGCCCATTGCTCTCCGGAAGGCTGGGCACCTCGGCGCAGTGGGCGGCGGTAAGGACCCAGCGGCGGTGGACCAGGGTCCCGGAGCAGAAGGGGCCGTAGACGTAATCGTTGTCGGTCAAGCCCAGGGCGACGACGGTGGGGAAGGCGTTGGTCGAGGTACCCCCCCAGATGCCCTCGGGCCCTGGCTCGTAGAACCAGACGGCACGCGTCCCGTCCTCCAAGGTGATCAGCTCCCCCGTCGGCTCGCGGTCCAACGCCACGTCGGCGAACTCACGGGTCTGCCCCATGGCCGGAAGGGACAGTGCAAGGGCCAGAACTGCTGCGGAACAGCGAAACATCGACAGTTCTCCCAAGGTGCGATGGCGGAGTCTACCCGGATGCGGTGCACACCTGCCGCGCCCACCGCCCCGCCTGCAAAAGGTTTACATTGCCTTGCGGAGCCGCCCGTCGCGTGACGCCCGCTGACGAACCGGGCCAGAGTCGCTATAGTCGGCCCGTCCAAAGGAGGTCTCGATGACCCCTCGCCTGTTGGCCCTGCTTGTCCTCCTCATCGGCTGCAAGGAGACCAAGACCCTGGACGGCCAGGTGGTCGACATCTGGGGAAACCCCGTCCCCGAGGCGACCGTGGTGATGGAAGGGCAGACCACCCGTCCCTCGACGGACGCCTATGGCAACTTCTCGCTTCCGCTCCTCCCGGGCAAGCAGAAGATCAAGGCGGGCCGCGATGGCTACATCCAGGAGCACGTCGAGGTCGAGGTGGTCGCGGGCGAGGAGCCGCCCCGCGTCATCGTGCGCCTGCATCCAAAGCCGGAGACCCCCGGGTTCTACGTGGTCGGCAAGGGCGACTACATCCGGCTCGAGCCCGAGAAGGTCTACAGCATGGGCAACGAGTTGGCGTCCATCACCGGGATCAAGGCCGTGCAGGCTCGGGTAGAGAGCGACCCGTTCGAGATCGTGTTCCACACCGACCTGCGCATGGACGAGATCATGCGGCTCGGCCTGGAGATGCACCAACTCGAGTACAAGAAGACCGCGATGGTCCCGAGCGCGCTCGGAATGGACGAGGTGAAGGTCAACCTCTGGGTGTCCAAGGGAGAGATCCCGGTCGAGGTCGACGCGATGCGAAGCCGCAACGACTACAAGGTCACCACCAGCGAGACCCTGGAACCGGGCTGGTACGCGTTCCACACCCAGGATCTCCTCGACCCGAAGGAACCCGGCGTCTTCTCCACCGTGCCGGAATCCCTACGGGTCGCATACCCCGTCGCGCTGCGGTAGCGCGGGCCCACGCGGGCGGTCAGTCCTCCCAGGTCCAGATCTGCAATCGCTCGCCGCCAGTGGCCAGCCAGCGGCCGCGGTCGCTGAACTGGACCGTGGTCACCGGGCTGTCGAAGGCCTTGACCAGGTCCGGGTGCACCCGCTTGTCCACCTGGTCCAGGCGGGCAAGCGCCACCGCGCCGTGGCGGGTCCCCATGCCGAGCATCTTTGCATCCCGGCACAGGTCTGCCGCGGTGAGCTCCGGCATGCGCATCGACTGCGGCGCGCCGCCCTCCGGAGTCCACACCGCGATTCCCGTAGGGGTCATCCCCAGGATGTACTCCCGTGCCCGTTGGAGGACGTGGGCGGTCCGCCCTGTCTTCTTGAAGGCGGCGTCCTTTCCAAAAGGGATCACCTGGAGGCCCGCCGGGGTGGATCGGGCCAGCTTGAGCGTCCTTTTGTCCGGGAGGGCAATCACGTTCTTCGGCAGCCGAACCCTCGAACGGACCACCCCGTCGCTCACCACGAGCAGGTACCGGCCCTCCGGCTCGTCGCCGATCAGGATCACGTAGGAACCGAAGAAGAAAGCGTCGATATGGCCCAGGTAGTCGTGCTTCCCAACGAATTCGACCCCACCGGACAGCAGGCCGATCCGCCAGCTGCCGTTCCTGGACACCGCCAAGAACCGGTTCCGATCCGCGTGGATGTCCAGCGCGGCCGCTTCTCCGAGATCCTCGGCGAGCACGCGGGTACCGAGGACCGGGTCGACGCTGTGCAGCTTCCCGTCGCGGGTCGTGACCAGCAGCTCCTCCTTCCGGGGCACCCATGCCAGCGCGGTCGGGTACCCGACGGGTGGCCGCAACACCGCCTCGAGGCCGTGTCGCTCATGGAGGTAGTGCGCTTCGGTGACTTCCCGCATCGCTCCCACTCTACGGAACGCAACTCTA
Organism: Deltaproteobacteria bacterium; assembly: GCA_019307545.1. Classification (GTDB taxonomy): domain Bacteria; phylum Myxococcota_A; class UBA796; order UBA796; genus JAFDJI01. The sequence continues at coordinate 4,292 of JAFDJI010000066.1, forward strand.
CGACGAATCCGACCCGCTACGCGGACCGACGTTGGCTGAGGATATACCCGCGCTCTTCGTCGGAGATGGGAACCACGTACTCTCCGGTGAAACACGCGGCGCACGTCCGCCCGCCATTGACGGCTTCCAGACCCTCCTGTGAGAGATAGGTGATCGAGTCGACCCCGAAGTACGCGGCGAGCCGAAGGTCGAATTCCTCGTCGCCGAACCCGGCGGCAAGCAGCTCTTCTCGGCTCGGCATGTCGATTCCGTAGAAGCAGGGGTGGCGAACCGGGGGCGAGAAGATCGCCACGTGGATTTCCTTGGGCCCCGCAGTGCGAACCATCTCCACGATCCGGCGCATCGTGGACCCCCGGACGATGCTGTCGTCCATCAGGATCACCCGCTTGCCCGTGAAGACCTCGCCGATCAGGTTGAGCTTGAGGCGCAACGCCGCTTCGCGCGCGGTCTGGTCCGGCATGATGAAGGTGCGGCCCGAGTACCGGTTCTTGATGAACCCCTCCCGGTTGGGGATCCCGAGCTTCTCCGCTACGGCCATCGCCGCCGGTCGTGACGTGTCGGGGACAGCCACCACCACCTCGGCCGTCAGGCCACGCGCCTTCCACTCCTCGGCCAGGCGCTCCCCGAGCTCCCATCGCACCGAGTTGACGCGTCCCCCCTCCATGATGCTGTCCGCGCGTGCGAAGTAGATCCGCTCGAACACGCAGGGGCGGACCGGCGCGTCCCGGACCGGCCTGACCACCGGCTCGTCACCACCCCGCAGCAGCACCACCCCACCCGCAGGCAGGTTGTCGACCAACTCGTAGTCGAGGGCATCGAGCGCCACCGACTCCGACGCGATCATCCATGCCCCCCCGGGCCCTCGCCCGTACACGCCGGGGCGGATGCCGTGGGGGTCCCGGACGCCCACCAGGGTCTTGCGCCCGTCGAGCTCCATGAGCGCGACGACGGTGTAGGAGCCGCGCACCCGGTCCATGAGCGCGCCGAGCGCCTGCACCAGGTCGTCGCTCGTGTGCCCTCCGGGGCGAATGCGGGTGAGCTCATCGGCGAGCACCAGCATGATGGGCTCGGAGTCGCAACGGGAGAGCACGAACAGGCCCCGTTCCCGGAGTTCCTCCTCCAGCTGGTCCATGTTGATGATGTTGCCGTTGTGTGCGGCGAGAATGCCTGGCCGCCGTGTGAGGAACGGCTGGGCGTCCTCCCGGCTGGCGCTGCCGATGGTGGGGTACCGCACGTGCCCGATCCCGGCGCGACCACCAAAGCTCGCGACGACCTCCGGCGGGATGGCCTGCACAGCTGTGCCCAGGTCCTTGTGCAGGTAGAACCGCTTCCCGTCAAAGGTGCCCAAGCCAGCGGCGTCCTGGCCCCGATGCTGCATGGCCTGCATCGCCACGTGCACCGCGGCGCCGGCCCGGTCGGTGCCAATAACGCCTACGAACCCGCACACGAGGGCCTCCGCTCGAATAGCCGTGCCAGGATGAGCGCCTGGTACCAGGCATCGTAGTCGGCGCGGTGGGTACGCACCGGATCCTGCTCGGGCAGGGACAGCTCGCGTTGGAGCAGTTCCTTGTGACTGTCCAGCCAGTGCACCCCGAGGATCCCCATGGCAAGGGCCTTGGTGTCCAGCGCCTTGTAGCCAAACGGGTTCTCCAGCCCGCAGGCGTGATAGGCGTAGGAGACGAACGACCAGTCGAAGGGAGCATTGTGGCCGACGAACACGGGTTCCGAGCCGGGGGCTGCCTGGGTGCGAACCCAGGCGGTGAGGTCGCGCATCGCCTCTTCCAGCGGCTTGCCCTCGCGGCGCAGCCGGTCGAGATCCAGCCCGTTCACCTTCATCGCCCCTTCGTCCACCCGCGGCGCGGTGGGGCGAATCTCCACGTACCAGGGCTCGCCGATCACGAAGGCACCGCCTTCGTCACGGATGACCCGCACCGCGCCCAGGGAGATCATGTCGTACAGGTGTGGGACCGGGCCGGAGCATTCGATGTCCACACAGAACCAGGTCGCGCGATGCATGAGTCCTCCCGAAGCCAGTCTCTATTGCATTTGAGGGGCAGAGGCGCGTGCGGGAAGGCGTGAAGCGAGCGCTGGTCGGAGTGGGGCTCGTGGCGGCCGCCGTGCCGGCCGGAGTGGCCTATTCTGCCATGCTCGGTTTGGGACTGCACCGCCACGCACCCCCCTGGGCCATCGCCTCCGCGGCGACCCTGGCCGTGTTCGGGCCCGCGCTGCTCGCGGGGGCCACGGCCGCGAGGAACCGGACCGCGGTGTTCGCGGCGGTGTTGGCAGCGTGGGCGTTGGCGCTCTTGGCGGGGATGCCGGTGTATTTCCCGGGGGAACGCCGCGAGGCGGTGGCGACTGGCATTGCACTCGTCGCCTTTGGCGACGGATGGGAGGCCGTGGCCCGGAGGGTGGCGGAACACCTGCCCGAGGAGCCGCAGGTCGCGGACCCGGAGGTGCCGGAGGCCACCGAGCTTATCGAGGCGGTGCCGCTCGCACCCCTGACGCTCCGCGAGGACGAGATCGCCCTGCCCTATGAGGGCGAGGGCCGCCGGTTGTCCGTGCCGGTGGTGTTCGAGCACCAGGGTCGAACCCTGGAGACCTGGATGATGCTCGACACCGGGGCCACCTACACCACGCTTCCAACCCACGTGCTGCGCGACCTGGGCATCCCGCTGACCGACAATCCCACGATTCGCTTGCACACTGCGAACGGCGAGCGGGAGTCCCTGGTGGCCCTGGTGGATCAGGTGTGGCTGGGCAACCTCTCCATCGCCGGCGCGGCGGTCGCCACCTGTGACCCCTGCGCCACCCGGGACACCACGGGTCTGCTGGGCCTCAACGTGACCGGCGGGTTCAACTTCTTCGTCGACGGAGACCGCCAGGAAGTGGTGTTCACCTCCCGCTTCGATCGCGACAACCGCCTCGATATCAGCCCCTTCATCGACCTCTCGGCGACCTTCACCCGCTTCCAGGGTGGGCGGGTAGAGGTCGTGGTCAACCTGGCCAACCGCTCGGGGCGGACCATCGAGCGCGCCGACGCCTCCATCGCGTGCGGAGAAGAGACCTGGATCGTCCGCCTCTCCCACGTCGAGCCCGGGGAGCTCGCGTCGGTGCGCCGCCGGCTTCCCTCCCACACCTGGTGCGAGCGATACCAGGTCTCCCTGGACGCTGCCTCCTGGTGAGATAGCAGGCCGGGGCTGCTGCCTGCGGAGGACTTGGCATGCCCAACCCATACATCCCCCGGATCGACGTCCACGCCTGGTCCGAGGCGATTGGCAACAACCAGGCGGACCATGAGCCCGCGCTCACCCGGCTGCTCAAGCAGCAGCGACGCCTCACCAGGTTCCTGGAAGAGAACAGGGAATCCCTGACGCCGGCCTCCGCGGGGATCGCCGTGTACCTGTACGGGGTGTTGGCCCGCATCTACGATTTGGCCGGCGGGCAGCTCCGCACGGCCACCTGGGCCCAGGTCCGGGACGCCGAGCGGCGCGTGGGAGCCGAGGTGGCCAATCTGCTCCCCCTCGACGACGGATTCGCGGAGCGGGTGCGAGAGGTGGCGTGGCGGGTTCAGCCCCACGTCCTCGACGAGGCCCTGATGGCGCTTTTCGATCGGGAAGACCCCGAGGAAGGCGAGGCGAACCTCGATGATGGCGAGTCGGCCAAGGTGTTCCTGCTGATGTGGGTCGCCAACGAGGTGCTGGATGCCAACTGGCGCCCCGGGACGGGGTTTGCCGGCGAGACGACCTACACCTACGTGCACATCGAAGAGGAAGAGAAGGAAGCCGCGGACCAACCGGATGGCTGAGGAAGTTGCCGTTCGCGCCGCGCTGGCCGACGGCGACTACCCCCGTGCCGCGGAACACCTCGCACGCGGGCTGGCCCGGGAGCCCACCGCCGCGAGCCTGATCGGGCTGATGGACCGTCTCGCCGCGGAGGCGTCCGGCGAGGTGGAGGACATCGTCCCGATCGAGGTGCCGGAACCCTGGTTCGGGGCGGTGGCACTCCACGCGGGCATCCTCGCGCGACGGGGGGAGGTGACACGCGCCTTCGACCTACTGTGCCAGGTGGCCACGGTTCGTCCCGACCTCACCTACCTCCGCTGGGCTCCCACCTGGTTCACCCTCGAGGAGTTCGTGCCGTTGGACGCGGTGTGCGACAGCCTCTCGCGTCTCCTGTGCCCAGCTCTCGCAGACGCACCCCTATCGCTGTTCGCCGATGCACTGGCCGCGGTGACGGCCCTCGAAGGGGTTCATCCGGAGGATGCCGAGTTCCTCACGACGCGCTCCGTGCTCGCTAGACGTGCGGGGCGCCTCGACCTGGCAGTCGAGGAAGCTCGCCGGGCGATGACCCATGGCGGCGGTTTCCTCGCAGCGACGGCCCTGGCCAACGCGTATCGCGCCCGGGGCGAGGTCGACGAGGCGGTGCGCGCCTCGGAGGCGGCCGCGCGATTGGCCGAGGACCCGGTTCCAGTGCGCCTGGAGCTGGCCGACCTGCTCCTCGAGGCACGGCGGCCGGAACAGGCCGCCACCCTCTATTCAGAGGTCGCCAAGAGCGATCCGGATCATCCCTGGGCGCTGCCGTCCCTCCTCTACGGTCGGTTCCTCGCGACCGGAGACCTGGACCTGCGCGAACGGCTCCAGGTCCTCGCAGAGGACAACCCCGACAATCCGCGCGCCACCAGCCTCGCAGCCACCCTGTGCCCCTGGGTGGGGTTCATACCGCCTCCCGCAGAGGCGAGCATCGCCGTCATGGCCCGCCTCGCGGACGATTTCCGCGACGAGGACTGGGGGCCCGACGAGAGCCCGGTCCTCACCATACAGGTCAGCTTCCTGGAGGCCGCCTCCACTTCGCTGGCGGCCAATCTGCTCGCCCGGCGACTGCACCCCCGGTTCCGGATCGCGATCGAGGCAGACGAGGTGCAGTCCCCCGATCCCCGTCGGTCCGCTCCAGGGATGGAGCCGCTGTGGACCTGGGACGAGGACGGACCCCATCCGGACCTTCCCCCTCCGGATCCCGAGGTGGCACGCCGCATCGCCCTGATGGCAGCAGCGCCCTACCACCTGCTGCGGTGGAAGGCGATGGCCGGCCGCATCGCTCGAACACTGGGAATCGGCCAGCAGATCGACGTCCTGGCCGTCGCGGTCCACCCCCCGGAGACACCGGCATCCCAGGAGCCGTGGATGTGGGTCCAGCACCTGCAGGTTGCCGCCGCGCTGGTTCTGGCGGCGGCATCGCGTGGCATCGTCGGTTCACCAGCGTGGGTGGCCCTGGAGAGGATGGTGCGGGGACCAGCGGACTGGACCTCTTGCGCCGGGATCGTGGCTCTTGCCGAGGTGGCGCTGGACCACCCGCGGCACCTGGACCTGGTGCGGGGCCTGTTACGCCAACGGCTCCAAGAGGCCCCGTCACGGGGATACTGGTGCCTGGAGGGCGCGCTCGTCCACAGCCTGCTGCGCCTGCCCAACCTCGAGAAGACGGAACGCGCCTTGCTGCGCCAGCGCCGCGAGCGCTGGTGGGCGATGATGACGTAGCAGACCCCTACGGGCAGCATCTCACCACGAAACGTTGACTGGCGGGTGGCGCGGGCTGGTGGCATCTTTCCCGGGATGGCCCGCACCTTGAGCCGGCTCTTGGTCCTGCTGCTCCCGACCCTGGGGGGGTGCAGCACCGGAATGATCGCCCTGAACCTCCTCGACAGCGGTGACACCGACACCGACACCGACACCGACACCGACCTGGACACCGACGCCGATACCGACACCGAACCGGACAACCTGGCCCCGACTCTGGTGTCCTTCGACGCCACCGACTATTCCGGCGACATCATGGTGCTCTTCAGCGCCACCGACCCCGACGACAACCTCCTGGGTGGCCACCTCGAATTGGTCGTGAACGGGTCCACCACCCAGCACGACATCCCCGGAGGGCTCGACACCTGGAGTGGCACCTCCGGAACAGTGTTGGTTTTGACGCCGGGGGGTGGATGCGGTGGGGGGACCTACGACCTGTCCGCGACCGTGGTGGACACGCTCGGGGCGCGCAGCTCGACGAGCACCGACTCGGTCACCACCTCCGGTGGGGTGGGTGTGATCGTGACCGAGGTCGGCGACACCGGTTCCGACATCCAGGACCTCGGCACCCTGTCGACGCCCGCGCTGTTGTGCGGGAACGCTTGGGGCGCGGGGAACAACGGGTCCGAGTACACCTACGACTACGACCTGGTGCACTTCATCGTGAGCGGGGACGGCTGGTGGACCTTCGAGCTCACCTGGGCCGCGTCCAACGGAGACTATGACGTCCACCTCTACGATGCGCTGGGCTACATCGCGGACTATTCGGAGGAGGATGGGCCGACCCAACCAGAGGTCATCGCCGACTGGTACGTTTTCAGCGGCGAGGAGTACTATCTGGGCGTGGGGGCGTGGAGCGGCGACGCCGGGGATTGGACCGTCGACATCTACTGAGCGAAGATAGGTCTTCGCAATCGGTGCGGAGGCGTCCATGCGCGTGCTCGGGATCCTGCTGCTCCTCGCCGCATCGGGCTGCCCGGCCGAGGTGGACGACACCGGCGACACGGACACCGACACGGACACCGACACGGACACCGACACGGACACCGACACGGACACCGATACGGATGCCGACACGGACACCGACAGCGATTCGGATTCGGACACGGACTCGGACTCGGACACGGACTCGGACTCGGACTCGGACTCGGACTCGGACTCGGACACGGACTCGGACTCGGACTCGGACTCGGATTCGGACTCGGACTCGGACTCGGACTCGGACTCGGAGACGGACTCGGACACGGACACGGACACGGACCTCGGACTCGGACACGGACTCGGACTCGGACTCGGACACGGACACGGACTCCGACACCGATTCGGACTCGGATACCGACATCGCCTTCGACGACTGTGCCGACGCCGCCACCGCGACGACCTTGGGCACCGGGGCCTGGAGCCTGGCCGGCGACTTCACCGGCGCGTTCGATGACTGGACCACCCAGTGCCCCGAGGTCCCATCACCGGGAGAGGACGCCGAGATCAAGGTCGAAGTCTTGGACGGCGAGTACCTGTGGGCACGCTACCAGCTGGGGACGGCGGCGGATGCGTCGCTGCTGCTGGTGGATTCCTGCGCCCCTGGTTCACACACCTGCGCAGAGAACAAGGACGTCAATGCCACTGGCGAGCACCCTTCGGAGAGCCTGATCTACCTCAACGATTCCGGCGACACCGAGACCCTCTACCTGGTGCTCGACGAATGGGACCTCGGTAACACGATCCCCATCGGGCCCTACACCCTGGCGCTGGACATCGGGACCACGGCCACCGACCAAACGCTGAAGGACGTGTGCACCGATCCCAGCCAGATCACCTTGATCTCCACTCCAGGCATGTACCGCGTTTCCATGGCCGGGATGAACAACAGCTGGACCCTACCCACGGGTAATAGCTGCACCCTGGCAAACACTTCCGAAAAGGACGGCCACCTGCGCATCGAGATCCCGATCGGCGTGACGGTGACCGTGACCGTCCGGGCCGTCGACAGCGACGGTGACCCCTCGATCTACTTCCTGAAGTCGTGCACCGGGAACATCGACACCGACTGCGTCAAGGGGATGGACAAATACTGGCATCGGAGCGAATCGCTGACCTACACGAACGACTCGGGTGGCGCCAAGACCCTGATCCTGGTGGTCGACGGGGCCGATGGGGACTTCACCGAGGCGCTGGTCGGCGTCCACTACCACCCGTAGCCGTCCGCACCATCGAGATTGGAGGCCGGCTCGGTGGCGTGCCCGAGCATACGAGCCCGCTCGGGCGGCGCTTTTTTGCCTTTCTGGGTGGCAGGCCAACCCGATCGTGTCATACTGCCGGCCTTCCGGAGGAGACCGTACATGCGCAAGATTACCCTGTTGACGCTGCTCGCCCTCGCCGTCTCCGTGTCGTGCAAGGGCGATGACACCGACGACACCGACACCGACACCGACACCGATACCGATACCGATACCGACACCGATACCAGCCCAGAGCTGGAGCTCGCCGCGACCGCGAACTACACGTTGTCGGTCAACGGCACAACGGTGTGCAACGCGACCTACTCCCTCGATGGGACCGACTACGCTGGGAGCTGCACGAACTGCACCTTCGTGTTCGAGATCGAATCGACCCAGGACAGCGACACCAGCACCGCCGCGTGTCCGAACCCCAAGGCGTGGCGCTACACCTGGTCGCTGCCCTACCCCGTGACCTACCCGACCGACGTGCCGGTGATGGCGCACACGGATCAGTACGAGTACTACGGCACCCTCTATCCGTATTACAACGTGTTCTTCGAGTATTACCACTACTACGGAACCAACTACGGCTCAGGCTGGCTCTCCTTCGAGGACGACGCATCCGGGACCAACACCTCCGACGGGACGTTCACCCGGACCGGCGACGACATCGCCTGGACCTACGACCGCACCAGCTACGGGGCGTTTGGCCACGCCATACGCAACTGCACCGGTGCCGTCATCACCCGCTCGGCCGAGACGTCCGATCTCACCGACGGCACCTCGCCGACCACCATGGACGACACCCTCACCAACTGCGCGACGGGTGAGTACTTTGACACCTGGACGGTGGCCCTCAATGCCAGCGAAACCGTGCTGGTCTCTGTCGACTCCTTGACCGAGGCCAACGAGTTCGACCCCTACATCTGGCTCAACGACGGCTCTGGCTGCACGGGCATCATCGACGACGATGCTTTCGACTGCGCCAGCGGCCTTACGGGCTACTGCCCCTCCCTGACCTACACTTCGAGTGCAGCCGAGACGATCACCATCTACGTGAACTCGGTCGGGTCCTGCTTCGACACCACCGGCGATATCGGCAACTACCAGCTCAGGGTCAAGGGTGGGACCGGCCTGACCAAGACGGGCGACGAACTGCGCGACAAGGTCATCATCGACGCCGACGGTTCGGGAACCATCACAACCCTCTGATCCCCGTTCGCATCCGGGGCTCGCGGTGGCGAGCCCCCTGCGAGAGGGTTCCTGGAGGCCGTGGCGCCAGCGCGCCGCGGCCTCTGCTATTTTCCCTCTGGCCGGGGCGAGCCCGCTTCCGGTGGCGGCTCCTGGCCGGCCAGCGCTAGTGCCTCGTGGTACGTCGTGATGGCCTGCTCGTGTTCCCCCGTCTTGTCGAGGACGTTGGCCTGCAGAAGCGCGCAATCGGCGTTCAGAGGCTCGAGTGCGCGGCAGCGCCGCACCTCCTCCCTGGACTCCTCGTACCGCCCCAGGTTGAACAGCGCCTGCCCGAGCGCGAGTTGGGTGCGGCCGTTTGGTGGCTCCAACTCCCGAACCTCCTTCAGCGCTTCGAACTGTTGCAGGTACCGTCCATTCCGCGCGTATAGCGCCACCAACTCCCGCCGGGCCCGCAGCGCCGACGTCGACAGCGCGATCTCCGTGAGGAAGTACGTCTCTGCCGCGGCGTCGTCCCCACGTTCCCTGGCGATGACCCCGAGCCAGTAGTTGGAGAGCGGTAGCGCGGGGTCGGCCTCCAGCGCATTCACCAGCAGTGGCTCGGCATGGGCGAAATCCGCCTTCTGCGCCAGCAACACGCCCTCCATGGCGAGGACGAACGGGGCAGTAGGCATCAGCAGCCGCGCCCGGGTGAGTGCCGCCTCCACCTCCTCCATCCGTCCGAGGCCGAGGAGGGTGTGCAGATAGGGGACCCAGGCGAGCGTGAGGTACGGATCGCTCTCCAACACCCCGGCGAGCAGGTCGAGCGCACGCTCGGTATCGCCCTTCTGCAGCGACAGCATCGCCAGCGGGATCCGGGTCTGGGTGGTGTCGCGCATCTCCACCGCCTCCTCCACGAGCGCCAGGGCAGCCTCCAGGTCGCCCTGGCGCTGGTAGACCTGCGCGAGCAGCAGTCGGGTCGGCATCAACCCCGGGTCTTCCGCGAGGATGACCTCCAGCTGTGCCTGGGCCTTGCCCAGGTCGCCCCCCTGGACCGCCATCCGCGACGCCTCCATCCTGCGCAGCATCGGCAGGCGATCCACCGGATCGGGGAGATCGGCCTCGGGCTCCGTGGTGGGCGCACCGCCGGTCATGTAGCCGAGCGCTTGGAGCTGTGCGATGCGCTCGGCGCTCAGCTCCGCGCGATCCGCGGTGCGCTCTTCGGGGACCATGCGCTCGGTGAGCGCCTCGAGCCGGCGCCGCATCTCCTCCAGGCGGGCAGGCTCTGTGGTGGCGAGGTCGTGCTGCTCGCCGAGGTCCCGTCGCGGGTACAACTCGGGGGTGGTGGAGTCGATCAGCTTGTACTTCATGTCCACCAGGGCGTGCTGCGGCGCCCACCCGAAGTGGTGCCAGGCGTACAGGCTCTCCACGTAGACGTCCCTGTCGACGAGGAAGTCGCTGCGAGGTGCCAGACCCAGCGAGGGGGACAGATCGACGCCGTCCAGCCCGGGGGGAGTGGTGAGTCCCGCCACGGACAGCGCGGTGGGGAAGAGGTCGACCACGCTGGTGGGCGCGTCCATCGCGAGGGGTTCCTCGAGTCCCCCCGGGGGCCGGAACACCATCGGGACCAGGGTGGTGGCGTTGTACAACAGCACGCCATGCAGCGACTCGCCATGAGCACCCAGCCCCTCGCCGTGGTCGGCGACCACCATGACCAGGGTGTCCTCCAGATCGCCTACCGCCGCGAGCAGCCGCCCGACCTGGTCGTCGGCGAAGGCGACCTCTGCGAGGTACGGCCTTTTTTCGAAGCGCGCACGGTGGGCCAGCGGTGCCTCGTAGGGATGATGCGGGTCGAACAGGTGGACCCAGGCAAACCACGGCAGGTCGGGTCGCTCGGGGGACGACAGCCAGCCGATGGCGTCATCCACGACCTCGTCGCCCGGGCGCTCCACCTCCCATCGGTTGTCCCGGGTGGTCGGTGCCGACCCCAGGTCGTCGAAATAGGCGTCGAAACCTTGAGCGAACCCCCAATGGTGGGAGGTCACCTCGGCACCGACGGATGCCATGGTGGCGTACCCCCCTTCGCGCAGCACCTCGGCGAGGGTGATGGCCCCGTCTCCGAGGAAGAAGTCTCCGTTGTCGCGGACGCCGTGGCGAGGCGGCCACAGCCCGGTGTGGATCGAGGAGTGTGCTGGGATGGTGAGGGGGGCCACCGTGTAGGCGCGGGTGAAGCGCACCCCATCTGCAGCCAGGGCATCGATGTTCGGCGTGGGGCCGTGTGGGTTGCCGTAGCATCCCAGGGCATCTCGACGGGTGGTGTCCAGGGTGACCAGGAGGATGTTCGGGCGCTCGACCTGGGGCGTGTCTGTCTGGCCATCACCACAAGCCGTGCCGAAGGCCAGGAGTGCCAGGAACAGGAAGGGGGGAGCGGGGTGCGGATTCGAGGAGTGGGGCATGGCCTCGGCTCTCGAGGGGAACCGTTCTTAACCGGCAGGAGATGAAGGCGTGGCGCATCCACCACTAGCCTGCACTGTGCCCGAAGGGCGCAGGCAGGCTCCCGTTCCCTTCGCGCACAGTTCGGGCTAGAACCTCAATTCCCAGAACACGTCCATCCAGCTCTCCCGGTCACCTGCGAGTCCGTCGAGCACCAACTTCCTCCATATGGGGATCTCGAAGTCGACCGCGTACTGGTTCTCGTCCAGCTTTTGGCTCATCGAGTACACCAACTCGGTCCGGAAACGACCCGTGGGCAGCCCCACCCGCACCGTTCCGTCGGCCTCGATGGAGAAGCTGCGGATTTTCGAGCCTCCGAACACACTGTCCAGCAACATGGACACCAACACCTGGTCTGCGGCGAGCCCCTGGCCAGCGGAGAGGTTCTGCGGTTCCTGCCCGGTGAGCAGCATGGTGAGGATCTGGCTGTCGTCGGCGTAGTCGGGGCTGCTGAACTCCACCTCCGGTTCCTCGGCCGAGCCCCGGATGTGCATCTCCAGGTAGGTGCTGCCCACGTCCATGCGCGCGGTGATCTCGAGGATCGGGTTGTATGGATCGCCCAGGAAATCGACCCGCCCTTCCTGCAGGGTGAACTTGGATCGGAACACGGTGACCTCTCCGTCGATCACCTCCACCGACCCTGCGGTGATGAGCTCGCCGCCCTCCAGGGTGACGTCCACGTCCCCTCCCAGGCGCACC
>JAFDJI010000475.1 GCA_019307545.1 Deltaproteobacteria bacterium
GTCGTCCGATTCCTGACCCTCGAAGACGAACACCTTCTCCAGGGTGGGCATGTTCTCCCGCTCCTTGCGAAGCTTCGCCACCTGGTCGGCGTCCTCGGCGAAGCAGAACCGCGCCCCCGAGTCGGTCACGATGTAGCGGCACTCGGCGGGGGTGTTCGAGGGGTAGATGGTGCTGACGGCGCCACCGGCACAGAGGATGCCGAGGTCGGCGAGAACCCACTCCATGCGGGTATTCGAGAGGATCGCGCAGCGCTCTCCCTTTCCGAGGCCGAGAGCATGGAGCCCGCAGGCAAGATGCCGAACCCGTTGCCCGGACTGCGCCCAGGTCAGTGGGAGCCATTTGCCATCGGCCCGGTACTCGAACGCGGGCGCATCCGGGGTCAGGGCGATGCGCCAGTGGAGCAGCTTCGGGACGGATTCGAACGCCATGGGGGACTCTCCAGTGCATGTGCTGGACGGAAGGGGAATATCACATGCAGTCCGCTCCAATCCACGGTGAACCTCGATTTGACGAGTGGGCGACAGGTTCCTGACCGTTTCTTTGAATGGCTTCCGGAGGCTGCAGCTACGGTGAATCAGGGCGTTTTTGAGGTCATTATGATTTTGAATGTTTTGGTTGCGCTTTCTTTTGTTTTCAACAGTGCATTTGCCTCCAATGGGACCCTCCGGGTCGTCGGGGGTCACCCGGTGGCGACCGGGGACTGGCCGGACGCCGCCGGTGTCCACTACAACCGCGACGTCGGATGTACCGGGGTGCTGATCGCGCCGGACGTGGTCCTCACCGCGGGGCACTGCATCGGGGGTGTCCGGAAGGTGATTCTGGACAGCACCGACTACTGGTATCCGGGGGAGGAGATCGCGGTTGCAGAGGAGATCGACTACCCGAACTCCTGGTCCAGCTATGACATCGGCGTGCTCCTCCTGGAGAAGGAGGCCCTCACCCCCCCGCGGATGATCGCCCAGGACTGCATCATCGAGGACTACCTGCACGATGGCGCACAGGTCACCATCGTGGGGTATGGCGCGACGGACATCTGGGGGACCGAGTACGGCACGACGCTGATCGAGGCATCCACCAATATCACCGACCACGACTGCAGCGACATCTCGTCCGGGTGCAACCCGTCGGTGAGCCCGGGGGGCGAGCTTGGGGCTGCGGGCGGCGGCATCGACGCCTGCTACGGCGATTCGGGGGGTCCGCTCTACCTGAACACCCCCGAGGGGGACTTCGTCGTGGGCATCGTGTCCCGCGCCTACGACTACGTCTACGCGCCGTGTGAGGACTGGGGCATCTGGGTTCGTCCGGACGCGGTGCTGTCCTGGATCGAGGACGTCAGTGGACGCAACCTCGTGGCACCGGATTGCGATCGGCTCCCCAACCAACCGCCGAACCCCTTCGCCGCCCCGATCGTCGTCGTGTCGGGTGAGGTGCAGACCACCTCTGTGGACCCCAACGACCCCAACCTGGATGACGTGCACAGCTACCTGATTTCGGTGCCCCCCCTGTACGGGCTGGCCGAGATCTCCGTGGACGGGCAGGTGAGCTTCACCGCGGGTCTCGACTACGAGGGCCCGGACGAACTCACCGTGGTGGTGACGGACGATCGGGGAATGTCCGGTGCGGTCACGGTCGACATCGACGTGCGTGGCGTCGACTCGGTGGACATGGACACCATGATCCGGAGCAGCGGGTGTGGCTGTGCGGCTGGGGGTACAAGCGCACCATGGCTGTGGACGCTGGCCCCGCTGATTCTCCTGCGGAGGCGCCGGGCAGGCGGCTGAGAGGAAACCCGTTCCCCCGAACGCGGAACCGCCAGGCCGACGAGCGGTCAACCAGGCAATCCCTGGAGGTACCCATGCGTTGGCTCTGGCCTGCGTTGTTCGCCCTTTCGTTTGCCGTCTTCCCCCCGTTCGCCCTCGCCCAGGACTTCTCGGCAGCGGCTGAGGACATCATGGGGCTGTCCTTCGACCTGGACAGGGTGGAGGGGATGCTCATGAAGCCAGCCCGAATGGCAAGTCACCCCGGTGTCCCGCACCCGAGCCTGGCCACTCCCGGGTACGTGCCCACCCCCTATGTGGCGCCGCTTCCCCTCGAGCCGAACTCCGACCTGGATACCGTGACGGTGTTCCGTGATCGTGCCCTGGTGACGAGGGTGATCGTCGCGGAGGTCGAGCCCGATGGGGGCGGGGTGGTGTTCGAGGGCTTGCCATTGGGTCTGGCGGCGGATGGGCTGTACGCCAGCGTGCGGAGTGGTGATGGCCGCATCGTAGGCGTGGAGATCGAGTCCGGGCGGGGAGAGGTGGAGGAGACGGAACGGATCGAGGAGATCCGAGCGGAGATGCTCGAGCAGACGGCTGAGTTGGGCCTCATCCGAGACCGTATCGAAGCGCTCCTTGCCCAGCGCACCTACCTGCGTAGCGCGCTGATGCGGGGTCCTGGTGAGGGCCAGGCGCCGGAGCTGGCGCAGGTGAAGAGCGCACTCGAGTATGTGGGTGAGACCGAGCAGGACATTGCCCAGCAGCTCCGCGAGGAGCAGAAGCGAGCCCAGGAGTTGGACGAGGAGATCGCCCCGCTGCTGATCAAGCTCGAGAACCCACTGGCCACCGGCAAACGCGTTCGAGTCGACCTCGACCTCGAGGCCCCCGACGAGCTGACCGTGGCGCTGCGATACCAGGTGTGGGGCGCGTCCTGGACCCCCAGCTACAACGCACGGCTCGACCAATCGGGTGGCAGGGTAGAGCTGGAGTACTACGGCGTGGTGACCCAGACGACCGGCGAGGAGTGGGTGGATGCCGAGTTGCTGCTCTCCACGGCGAACCCTGCCACTTCGGGCAGCCTGCCGGAGATCACCCCCTGGTACCTGGGCCGCGACGTGTATGGCTATGACGCGAGTGTCATGGCGGGCCTCGCCAGCGGTGGGGGGCACTTCCAGGCGGGTGGTGCGGTCACCCGCGCGAGCGTCCCGATGCTGGAAGGCGTGCTGGAGTCCCACATGAACGCGGACGTCCAGGGGCGGGGCGCGGTGATCTTCGCCATCCCCGGTCGGCGCACGGTCGCCGGCGACGGTAGCGCCCAGCGTCTACCAGTGGGCACCCAGACCTTCGGAGCCACCCTCGAGCTTGCCACGGTCCCCAAGCTGATCCCCGAGGTGTTCCGCCGCGCACGCATCCGCTACGACGGGGACATCCCGCTCATTCCCGGCCCGGTCGCCAGCTATGTGGGCACCGACTACGTGGGGACCGGGTACATCAACGCGGTGGTGCCGGGCGAGCCCCTGACGCTCTCCTTCGGCACCGACGACCGGCTCAAGGTGACCCGCCGGCTGGTCTCTCGGGAGGTGGAGTACCTCGGCGTCGGGCGTCGCATGGTTCGCTACACCTTCGACTTCCGGGTCACGGTGGCCAACTTCACCGGCGAGGCGCAGGAGGTGGAGATGACGGACCAGCTTCCGATAGCAGAGATGGACCGGGTGCAGGTGAAGGTGCTCGAGGTGACCGAGGGCCAGCTCCCGGCGGATGACCAGGCACCCGGGGTGCTGAAGTGGAAGCTGACGGTACCGAAGGGGGGCGAGTCCAGCGTGGTGATGCGGTTCAGTGTCACCGCACCCGCCGAAGCCGCCGCGACCTACCTCCGCGACATGGAACTCATGTACTGAAGGGCCGCGAAGCGGCCCCCCGTGCCCAGGCGCAGCCGGTGCCCGCGCCCGTGCCCGTGCCCGACCCTGGGGCGGGAGAGCTTCCGAGGAGGCAAGCAGGGTCGGAAGCTCGCATCGGGGAGGCAAGCAGGGTCGAAAGCTCGCATCGGGGAGGCAAGCAGGGTCGAAAGCTCGTATCGGGGAGGCAAGCAGGGTCGAAAGCTCGTGTCGGGCATAGAAAGGAGCTTTGGAGGGGTCTTGCCCCGGGCCGGCGAGCGTTGGAGGGGGCTTGCCCCAGGCTGGCGAGCTTTGGAGGGGGCTTGCCCCGGGCCGGCGGGCTCTCGAGGGG
>JAFDJI010000067.1 GCA_019307545.1 Deltaproteobacteria bacterium
GCCGGAGTGGGTGGTGTCATCGGGGCGGGCGTTCCGGTTCCGATGTGCGAGTTGCGGGCACACCCAGATGTTGCCGCCGCCCACGAACATTCAACTCACCGGGACTCCCACGCCCTCGCCGTCCGCCCGGACCGAGGCGCCAACAACCGAACCACCACAGGGCCGGGCACCCTTCGGCAGTGACTCGCTGTACCTGAAGCAAGAGGGAAAGGTGTACCTGGTGAAGGACTGGGACACCCTCAAGCGGTGGGTCCGCGAGTCTCGCGTCGGCATGGAGGATCTCATCTCCACCGGCGGTGTCCGCTGGGAGCCGGTAGGCAGCCGTGCCGAGCTTGCGTTGCTGATCGCGCCCGAGGAGTCCGACAAGACGCCCGTCAACCCGGAACCGCCGCCAATCGCGATACCAACGCCGTTTCCCTTCGGCGGAGAGACGCCCTTCGCGACCGCCTCAGCGCCGACGAGTCCCTTGGTCGGCGGGGTCTCGAGTACCGAAGATATCGATGGCATCCCGGTCGGGCTGCCGCCGCTGCCTGCAATTGACGTGGTTCACTCGGGCGCCACAGCGAGCGAGGCTTCCCAGGCCCCCGGTGCCGCCGCCCCCAAGCATTCGAACCGGTCCGACCGCAGCCCTCTCGACGCACCCACCCCCAGTCCCCCGCCTGGGCGGGCCACGGACAAGGAGAGGGACGAAGACGCCGACGTGTCCGTCGAGGACGATCTCGACTCGGACGACGAGTTTCTCGCCTTCGATGCCGGTGGTGATTTCGAGGAGGAGTATGACGACTGGGGCGGCGGGATGCCACGCTCCCGCACACCCATCATCGTCGCCGTGGTGGCCACCGCGGTGATCCTGGTGGCCATCGTGGCCTATGCGCTCTGGCAACCGCGTGCGCCGTCGAACATCGGCGAGCCGCAACTGGGCTCGGTCCTCACCGCGGACGAACCCCTTGCCGATGAGCCGACGCCACCCGCATTGGAAGAGGAACCGGAGGGAGGACCCGGCGTCGCGGGAGTTCCGGAGCCCACCACGGAGGCCTCGAGCACCGGGGAAACCGACACCGTCGAGCCTCCCGGCGCATCAGAGCCCCCTGTAGCTGCCGAACCAGAGCCCCCCGAAACCGAGCCCGAAGGGGGTCCACGCGCACCGGTGCTCGCACCAGAGCCGGTAGCCACCGTGGCGATGCCCTCGCCAACCACGTCGCCGTCCCCCCCACCCGCGAGTGTCCCCACGCCGGTCCCCGAGCCGACGCCCCCTCCTCCGACGATCACAGCCGCACAACTCGTGGACGACGGGTGGGTCAAGGTGGACCACGGTGACCTCGCTGGCGCAGCACAGGCGTTCCAAAAGGCCCTGGAGATCGCCCCGCGTGATGCGGTCGCCAACTTCGGGTACGGATACGTGCGGGCGAACCAGGGCTTGCCCCAGGAGGCCCGTCCCTTCCTGTGCCGCGCTCTGCAGCAGGCGGGGGATGATGTGCAGACCGAGCGGGAGACCCTGGCCGTCCTGACCGAAACCGGCCTGAGCTGCGAATAGCCAGCCCTCGAGGCCAGGCCGCTCTTGGTGCGCACGAAGCAGAATCGGATAGGGTGACCCGTCCATGGGAGGAACACATGCCCGAGCGCCGGCAGGAAGAAGAGTACTTCACCAAAGTGGAGCGAGAGAAGAAGTCGAGGCTCAAGGCCAAGCACGAAAAGGAAGCCGACGCCCTCGGACGAAAGAAGGAAAAGGAGCTCCACTGGAACAAGTGCGGCAAGTGCGGTGAGAGCATGGACGCCAAGGTGTTCCGTGGGGTCGAGATCGACATCTGCCCGCGGTGCGGCGCCGTGCTCCTGGACGCTGGCGAGTTGGAGAAGCTCGCTGGATACGACCAGAGCGGCTTGCTCACCGGAATCAGGGCCATGTTCGGGGGTTGAGGTGGAGGTCACGGACGACGATGTCCGCCATGTGGCCGACTTGGCGTGCATCGCCACGGATGACGTGGACATCGCTCTCCTGACGAAGGACCTCTCCTCCATCCTCGGATACGTCGCGCGCATCCGTACCGCGGGGGGAGAATCTGCGGCCATCCCCGCCGAACCCCTACGCCTGCGACCAGACATCCCCGAGGCCACCGAGCCCACCCCACTCCTGGAGGCGGCGCCGGAGCTGACGGGTCGCCTCTTTTCCCTTCCCCTGGTGCTCGGCTGATCCCGAAAGCCCTTGATCAGGGTGCGGTGGCTGTCGCTGCTGGCGTGCGTGCCGGCCGTCTCTCCGCGCGAGAGGTGACCGTGGCCGCCATACAGCGTGCCCGGCGCACCCACGAGGTCACCAACGCCCTGTATCGAATCGACGCTGCCGGCGGACTGGCCGCTGCGGAAGCGGTGGACGCCTCTGTGGCATCAGGTGCCGACCCCGGGCCCTTGGCGGGCGTACCCATCGTGCTCAAGGACAACATCTGCCAGCACGGCCAGCCCTGTACCTGCGGCTCCCGAATCCTGGAAGACCATGTCGCCTCGTATGACGCATTCTCCGTGGGGCGTCTCCGCACCGCGGGAGCCGTGCTGGTGGGGCGGGCGAACATGGACGAGTTCGCCATGGGCTCCTCCACAGAAACCTGCGCCTGGGGTCCGGTCCGCAACCCCTGGGACCCGGACCGGGTGCCGGGGGGATCGTCCGGTGGCTCGGCAGCCGCGGTGGCAGCGGGCGCGGTGCCCCTGGCGCTGGGCTCCGAGACAGGGGGTTCGGTCCGACTTCCCGCGGCCTTTTGCGGAGTGGTGGGCGTGAAGCCGACCTGGGGACGGGTGAGCCGACGCGGGCTGGTCGCCTATGCCAGCTCGACCGACCAGATCGCGCCGGTGGCACGCAGCGTGACGGATGCGGCACTCCTCACCGAGGTCGTCGCGGGTCACGACCCAAGAGATTCGACCTCCAAAGACCGTCCGGTAGACGACCTACAGGCCGCCTGTCGGTGCAGTATCGAGGGGTTGAAGCTCGGCGTGCCGCGCGAGTACTACGGACAAGGACTCGATGATGGCGTCCGCGGGGCGATAGCCTCTGCCCTCGACTCCCTCCGAGAACAGGGCGTGGAGTTGGTGGACATCTCCCTTCCCTCCACCGATCTCGCGGTGGCCTGCTACTACGTGATCGCTCCCGCGGAAGCTTCGGCCAACCTCGCGCGCTTCGACGGGGTGCGGTATGGCCGGCGTGCCTCCGCAGACACCGCCGAAGAGGTGGTTCGACGCACCCGTTCCACCGGCTTCGGCACAGAGGTGAAACGCCGCATCCTCATCGGCACTTGGGTGCTTTCGGCGGGCTACGTCGACGCCTACTACCGCGTTGCCCAGCGTGTCCGTGCCACGATCACCGCAGAGCTGGACCGCGTCTTGGAGCAGGTGGACGCCCTGATCACCCCCACGGCGGCGCCCACGGCGTTCCGATTCAACGAGCGCAACGACCCCCTCGCGATGTACCTCACCGATGTCTACACGATTCCCCCCAGCCTGGCTGGCCTACCCGCCATCTCCGTCCCCTGCAGCCTCTGCGACGGCCTCCCCGTGGGACTGCAGGTCATTGGCCGGCGTTTCGACGAGGCAAGCTGCTTCGCCATCGCCGCGGCGGTCGAGCGCGCTCGTCCACCCCTGCCCCTTCCGCCACTGTGGAGCAGTCCATGACCCGATGGAGCATCGCTGACAGCGAGGAGCTGTACAACATCTCGAATTGGGGCATGGGCTACTTTCGGGTGAACGAGCACGGACACCTGGCCCTCACCCCCCCCGGGAAACAACCTCTGGACGTCGACCTCAAGATCCTGGTCGACGACATCGTGGCCCAGGGTATCGAGCTGCCCGTGCTCCTTCGCCTCACCGACCTCATTCGGGCGCGGGTCGACACCCTGGTTTCCGCGTTCCGCCATGCAATGCGGGAGTACGAGTACACCGGTGACTTCCGCGGCGTGTATCCGATCAAGGTGAACCAGCAACGGCACATCGTGGAGGACGTGGTCCGGTTCTCCCGACCCCACCACCTGGGCCTGGAGGCCGGTTCGAAGCCGGAGCTCCTCGTGGTTCTCGCGCTCATGGACGACCCCGAAGCCTTCATCATCTGCAACGGGTACAAGGACCGCGACTACCTCGAGATGGCGCTCCTCGCCCAGAAGATCGGGCGACGGGTGATCCTGGTGGTGGAAACGCTGGACGAGGTGGACCTGCTCGTCCAACTCGCCCGCGAGCACGACCTCCACCCTGTGATCGGGATTCGGGCGAAGCTCTCCCGTCCGGGCAGCGGCAAGTGGAAGGCCTCGGCCGGAGATTCCGCCAAATTCGGCCTGAACATCCGAGAGATCATGGTGGTGGTCGACAAGCTGCGCGCTGCCGGCATGCTCTCTGCGTTGCAGCTCCTCCACTTCCACATCGGCAGCCAGGTCTCTGCCATTCGCGCCTTCAAGACCGCCCTGCGCGAGGGCGCCCGGATCTTCACCGAACTCGACCGCCTCGGCGCATCCATGCGGTACTTCGACGTCGGCGGCGGACTCGCGGTGGACTACGATGGCAGCCGCACGAACTTCTCCTCGTCGATGAACTACGACGTCGCCGAGTACGCCCTGGACGTGGTGGCGAACATCGTCGAGGCGTGCGACGAGGCCGACATCCCTCATCCGACCATCATCACCGAGGCCGGCCGCTCCACGGTGGCGTACAGCTCGGCCCTCGTGTTCCGGGTGACCGGAACCTCGGAGCTCGTGCCCACTTCCCCTGGCCAGGAGCCGGATGCGGACGCGGACGACCTGCTACACCAGTTCTGGGAAGTGTGCGGAGAGATCACCGTCAAGAACCTCCAGGGCCCGTACCATGATGCCGTCGAGTTCCGCGAGGAGGCGCTCACCCGGTTCAACCTCGGCCTCATCGACCTGGAGACGCTGGCAGCCGCGGAGGAGTGGTACTGGCGCATCCTGGATCGGTTGGTACGCACCATGCGCGGGGTGAAATACATACCGGAAGAGCTGGAACACCTGGAAAAGTCGCTCGCGGACACCTACTTCTGCAATTTCTCCGTCTTCCAGTCCGCCCCGGACTCCTGGGCCATCGACCAGCTCTTCCCCGTCGTTCCCCTTCACCGCCTCGACGAGAAGCCCCCGCGGCAGGCCATCCTCGCGGACATCAC
This sequence comes from Deltaproteobacteria bacterium, assembly GCA_019307545.1. Classification (GTDB taxonomy): domain Bacteria; phylum Myxococcota_A; class UBA796; order UBA796; genus JAFDJI01. Next base: position 5,141 of record JAFDJI010000067.1, read on the forward strand.
CTGCGACTCGGACGGGAAGGTGGACCGGTTCATCGACCGAAGGGACGTCAAATCTGCGCTGGAGCTACACAAGCCTGGCGACGAGCCCTACTATCTGGGCATGTTCCTCCTCGGCGCCTACCAGGAGATCCTCGGGGACCTGCACAACCTCTTCGGCGACACCAACGCCGTCCACGTGAGCGCTACAACGGAAGCGCCCGGATACGCCATCGATCATGTGGTTCAGGGAGACACCGTGACCGAGGTGCTGCGCTACGTACAGTACGAACGGGACCATCTCGTGCGGTCACTGGAGCGGGCAATCGCCGGTGCGGTCACCGCCCACCAGTTGACCGAAGAAGAGGCGCACATCCTGCTTTCCAACTACCAGCGGGGCCTCGAGCGATACACCTACCTGGGCACACCGTCGCCCAAGCGCTGAGCCACAGGGAGTCACCTCGATGTCCTACGCGCCATCCCCGACCTGGAGCCTGGAGGAGATCCTCCCGGGAGGGGTCGAGGGCGCTGCGTTCCGGGACCGTGTCAAGAAGCTCGATCAAGATGTGGCGGCCTTCCAGCGGAGTACGGCATCCCTCGGAGCACTGCTCCCCGACTCGAAACACTGGCGCGACGTGGTCTTCGCAATGTCTCGGTTGGAGCAGGACCTCGATCTCGTCGCATCTTTGGCGAGCTGCACCCTTGCCGCAGACGCGCGTTCCACCAAGGCGCGGCTGGCGGTCGCAGCCGTCACCGACCTGGAGAGCAAGCTGGCTCGAGCCGCTATCCCCCTGGAGCACGCGCTCGGGTCGGCCGACACCACGCACCTCGAGCAGTTCCTCTCCCAGCGCGATCTGGCGGATTATGCGCCTTGGCTACGGCATCTGGCCGAGGGGACCAGGTTCCAGCTCGAGCCCAAGCAGCAGGCCCTTCTGGAGGACCTCGACCGCGGTGCGCTGCACGGATGGGGTGAGCTGTACGACCTGGTCGCCGGCTCCCTGGAAGCTGAGCTGGAGGACGGAGATCAGCCCCCTCGCACTGTTGGCATCAACGCCATCTCCGCGCTCCGCTCTTCGCCCGACGCGTCGGTCCGGAAGGAAGCCTCCGCGGCGGAGACGCGCGCGTGGCACTCGGTCCGCGACCCGTGCGCCATGGCGCTGACCCACATCACCGGGGCGCGCCAAACCCTGTACGACCGGCTGGGTATCGACGCGCTGGCCTCCTCGCTCCACCGAAACCGGGTCTCGCAGGCGGTGGTCGACGCGGTCCTGGCGGCCTGCGATGCGGCCCGGCCCAGCCTCGTCCGCTACCTGGAGCGCAAAGCCCAGCTGCTGGGAAAGGAACGACTCGACTGGTACGACCTCTACGCACCCCTACCTGGAGCCGCGGAGATCTCCACTTCCTGGGTCGAGGCCCAGGAACTGGTCGCAGCGGGCCTGGCCCGATTCCATCCCGAGCTTCGTGACTTCGCCGTACACGCCCTCAGAAACCGGTGGGTGGAGGCGGAACCACGTACCGCGAAGCAACCCGGCGCATTCTGCAGTGCCTTCCCGACGCATCGGCAGAGCCGGGTGTTCATGACCTGGGCCGATACGCTGGATGCCACGCTCACGCTCGCACACGAATTGGGTCACGCCTACCACAACCAGATCCTCTTCGACCTTCCCCATCCACGGCAGCGCGTGACCTCGGCACTGGCAGAGACCGCGTCGACTTTCGCAGAGGCAGTCGTACGGGACGCCGCAGTGGCCAACGCCCCCTCCGATGATGCCCGCCTGTTCATGATCGAGCAGCAGCTGCAGGCCGGCACCACCTTCCTCATGAACATCCCCGCGCGATTCCGTTTCGAACGTCAACTCTACCGGCTACGCCGGAAGGGTGCCTTTGACCCAGACGAACTCACCGAAGTGATGGTCGCGTGCCAGCAGGAGTCCTATGGCCATGCCCTGAACAGCTGGAGCCCTATGTTCTGGGCCTCGAAGCTGCATTTCTACATCAGCCATTTCGGCTTCTACAACTGGCCGTACACCTTCGGGTACCTCTTCTCCAGTGCCGTGTACGCGCGAGCAATGGGAGAGGGTCCCTCTTTCCTACCGGACTACCAGGAACTCCTGCGGCGCACCGGATACGAGTACACCGAGGTCCTCGGCGAGGCCGTGCTCGGGGAAGACCTCACCGACGTGGCCTTCTGGCAGCGGGCCACCGCGCCCCTCCTCTCCCTGGTCCGGGAGTTCCTCGACGCGACCCCCGACACACCCGCTCCACCACCACCTCGACACCGCGCAAAGGTGTAGGACAGGGCCGGTCCGCCACTCCCGCTGATCATGGGTTCACTGGCGACCGTTCCCGCGGCCGGTCGTCCTCATTGTGGCACCAGCGGTGGAAAGGTCGTGCCTCTTGGACGAAGCGACAGCCCCTCGCCGTCCCCAAATTTGTCACGCGCATTAGTGCAGACACTCATAATTATCAAAAAAGTCTAAAGAGGTTGTGCTCTGCATCGATTGGGGAGGGTCGATGGCGTTGGCATCGGCCCGCCGCGTCGCCGGAAGGGCCGACCAGCTGATGAGCCAAGCCGGGAGGTCCACATGTCCAAGACACCGATCGCTGTGCTGGCGCTCACCGTTGGATGCCTCCAACCCTTCGAGACGCCGTCGGCCTATGAGGACCAGCGCTACCTCTGCGCCAACGACAATGCGGATGCCCTCTGGGAGGAGGTGGATCACTGCAGCGCGGCCCCGACCTGTGGCGGCGTTGCCAGCTTCACTGGGACCCTCGGGGGTCAACCCGTGACGGTGGAGTCCCACCTCGACTCCTCCATGGTCCGCCTGGTGACGCTGGGAGAAGCCCGCATGCTCGATGGCGTCGACCTCGGGGGTAGCGGTCCCTACTTCCAGTTCGTCTTCGGGTTCGAGAGCATCGGCGGGGATTGGGACGTTGCTGTCGACGCTCCACGCACGTTCGGGTACGCCGGCGCGGCTGGTTCGCTGGAGTCCCACCTCGACGACACCTGGGTCGAGGCGTCCCTTCGGCTCAGCGCTGCTGGCGACAGCACAGATCTCGCCGGGACCGACGGCGAGCTGATCGTGGAGGAACAGGCTCCCACGTATGTCCATCTGTCCTTCTCCGGTGTCTACGGGAACCCGGAAGACCTCGTCGAGGGGTGCATCCACGTGCTTCCGCTCGAGGTGGGGGCACCATGACACCCGGGACCTGCGACCGCCTGGTTGGACTCGGTGCGGCGGCGCTGCTCGCGCTGGCCCTACCCGGAGAGCGAGCGTGGGCACTGGAGGACGCGAAGCAGGAGGTCGCCGAGTTCGTCCTGAGCACGGGAATCACCGACATCGACGAAGTCGACCTCGATGAGCTTCTGGGAACGACGACCACAGCATCCGGTCGCGCCGAGAGCGTTGCGACGGCCCCGGCCACCGTGACCGTGCTCGACGCTGACGTCATTCGGCTTTCGGGTGCGCGGTCCATCCCGGACCTGCTGCGGCGGATTCCGGGTGTCCAGGTCATCCACAACGCCCCGGGCAACTACCTGGTCGCCCTGCGTGGAACCGGGGGGCTGCAGGGCAACAACGTGGTGGTGCTCTTGGACGGCATCCCGATGAACAGCCCGGTGGATGGTGCCGTGGACTGGTCCCTCGTTCCGGTGCGTGTGGACGAGTTGGAGCGAGTGGAGGTGGTGCGAGGCGCGGTCAGCTCCATCTACGGGGCCGACGCCTATACCGGGGTCATCCACCTGATGTCCGTCCGCCCCCCGGAGTCCGGGATGCGGGTCATGGCCTCGGCGGGATTCGGGTTGGACGGGGACCTGCGCTCGCAGATCGTGGGTTCCGCCGGGGTGCTCGGAGGCGGCCGCGTCGGCGATTGGAGCGCTGCTTCCAGCGTGGAACGCAACGCCACCCACAGCCAATACGACAGTGGGATGGGGGACGATTTCACGCCGCCGCTGCGTCGGGTCGCGGCGCGCCTGAGTGGGAACTACGCTGCCTCCGCCCGGACCTCTCTGGGTGCCTGGGCGGATTTCTCGGAGTCGGAACACAGCCAACTCGACCACCTGGCGCTTTCGGTCGACGAGCAGCGCCTCTGGGCGTTCCACGGTGGCATGCGGTTCGAAACCGTCGAGCCAGCGGCGGGATTCCGCGAGGTCAGCGCCTGGGTGACCTCCCGCTCGCACAAACGGCCCCCGAACGAGATCGAGGGCTTCCATTACGGTGATTCCCACGCCGCGGACATCGAGGCGGGAGCGGAAGCGCAGCTTCGGGTAGGCCAGAAGCTCGACGCCGCCGTCGGTGCCACATCCGGCCTCGAGTTCGCGGACGCTTCCTACCTCCACCCCGGGGAGTCCGGCAAGATGCGGCCGCTCTACGCGGCGTACGTCAACGCGAGCTATGCGCCGGGGTCGGCCTGGGTGCTCGCGGGCGCGCTGCGGGGAGACCACACCGCACGCACCCAGAAGCTCCGGTTCTCCTGGCGCGCCTCGGCCACCTGGCACGTAGAGCGGGCATCGGTGCGGTTCACGGCTGCCAGCTCCTTCCGCCAGCCGAGCTACATCGAGCTGGCCGCTCGGTTCATCGATCCCGACACGGGGCTCATCCTTCTGGAGGGCGCTCCCGACCTGAAGTCGCCCCAGTTGCACTCCACCGAGATCGCCGCCATCCTGGCGCTGGCACCCGGAGTGACCTTCCGTCCCACCGTGTTCGCCGACTTCATCGTCAACGGGATGGTCGAGGACTTAGAGCCACTTGTCCACAAGACCTTCCGCAACGACGAAGACGGCCGCAGCGTCATTGGCATCGAGCTGGAGTTGGAGTGGCGGATCTCCGACGCCACCACCCTCCACGCCTACGGGACCCACATGCAATGGGTCTTCCCGAAGCCACCGGTTCCGCTGACCATCGCGGTCGAGGACCACAACACCAAGCACAAGGCCTGGTTGGCAGTGCGGGTGGCGCCGCCCGAGGGCCGCGTCGGCGCTTCGGCAGCGGTCGGGTACTCGGCCGGGCGCCAGTACGACGTCACTGCGGGAATTCCGCCACAGCAACTCGAAGCCGACGTGCCCACCATGTTCCGCGGGGAGCTGACCCTCGATGCCCGCTTGGGGGCGCAGTCGCCATTGTGGGCGTGGACCAGCCTGGACGCCACCACTCCGTCGGTAGCCGAGTCGCCGTTCCCGGGAGCAGGCGCGCTCGGCTACGCGGCCAGCGTCGGATTGGCGGTCCGATGACGACGAACCCCACGGACTTCCAGAACGACATGGCCCGAGCGGACGAGCCGGCGGTCGGCCAAGTGCTCCTGGTGGACGATTCCCTGCTGGTGCTTCGAGTGACCGCCGACATCCTCGAAGAGGAGGGATGGGAGGTCCGCACGGCCTCGGGCGGAGCGGAGGCCCTGCAGATCCTGCAGTCCTGGCACCCGGAGCTGGTCGTCTGCGACCTGCACATGCCGCACATGAACGGGTTCGAGGTGATGCGGCGGGTGGCGGAGATGGATCCGGACCTGCCGTTCGTCATCCTGAGCGGTGACGACGACGTTTCGGCCGTGCTCGGCTCGGTGCGCAAGGGTGTGTTCGACTATGTGATCAAGACCGGGGACGACTTCGGGCCCCTGCTTGCCGCCATAGAGCGCGCGGCAGAGCACCACCGGGTTCTGGCCGAGAACCGCTGTCTGGCGCAGGAGTTGCGCGCGACCAACGAGGACCTCGCGCGCCGCCTCGCAGAGTTGGACGTGAGGAACAGCCAGCTCGAGCAGGAGATCCAGGAACGCTACCGGGTAGAGCGGGACCTGGCCGTCGCTCGAGATCGCGCGCTCCAGGCAAGCCACGCCAAGAGCGCGTTCCTCGCCAACATGAGCCACGAGCTGCGCACGCCGTTGAACGCCATCCTGGGCTACGCGGAGTTCGTGCGCGACGTGGCCTCACGCGATGAGTACACGGCCATCGCTCCAGACATCGAGCGAATCGTG
>JAFDJI010000476.1 GCA_019307545.1 Deltaproteobacteria bacterium
CGAGACCACCGCGGCAAGGCTGGGAGGTAGGGCGGCGAGCACCTCGTTTGCATCCATCAGGAGTGCATCCGACCAGGGATGGGGGCACCCGGGCCGCGCGGAATCCGGCGCCGCCATCACCTGGGCGATCGCCTCGCGCAGCGCCTCCACCCCCTTTCCCGTCCGGGCCACCAGGGCGACCACCGGGACCTGCAGCAGGTCGTGGAGCGCGGCGATATCGGGCTCGCACCCCTCCCTGCGGGCCTCGTCCATGAGGTTCACCCCCACCACCAGGGGGATCTCCAATTCCAGGAGTTGGAGCACCAGGTACAGGCTGCGCTGGAGCCTCGGCCCATCGACGACCGCGACCACCACGTCTGGCGCCGCGCCGCTTCGCCCGAGGACGAGGTCGATCGCGATCCGCTCCTCGGGAGACCGGGCAACAAGGGAGTAGGTGCCGGGGAGATCCAGGGTGCGGACCCGGCCGAAGTCGGACAGGACCATGTCCGCTTCCATCCGCTCCACCGTCGTCCCCGTGTAGTTGGAGACCTGGGCGCCTGCTCCGGTGAGCGCATTGAACAGGGTGGACTTCCCGGAGTTCGGGTTGCCCACCAGCGCCACCACTCCGCTGCGGGTTGGATTCGCAGCAACTGGAGCGGGGCCGTGGCAGGCCGCCGCCTCGTTCACTCGGACTCCACCTCGATCGTCGCGGCTTGGTCTCGCCTCAGACACAACACCGCCCCGCGGATCCGGAACGAGAGGGGATCTCCCAGAGGCGCCTGGCCGGTCCGCACTACCTCGGTCCCCGGCAGGACGCCAAGCTCCAAGAGCCGACGGCGAAAGGCCCCCGCGCCCTCCAACCGGAGAACCCGTGCGGTTTGACCCGATCCTAGCCTATCCATCGTCATGCGCTCGGAGACCTCCGCGAGACTGGCTTCAATGTAATCCGACGGACCTTAATTGAAAACCACTTTCAATTCAATTTTCTGTGGAGACAGGCCAAATCGATTCGCTCACCCACCAATACCTTCCCGGAGCCATCCGGAGGATCGATCACATAGGCCGGTAGCGCCACCCCGCTCACGCGACGCCGCAGCGCCTCGTACAGCTCCCAGCCCCGCTCGAGGGTCACCCGAAAGTGAGCGTTTCCGGACACCCGATCGGGGTGGTGTAGGTAGTAGGGAAGCACCCGCCGGCGCACCAATGCCTCGCACAGCGCCACCAGGGTCTCCACCTCGTCGTTCACCCCGCGCAGGAGCACGGACTGGTTCAGCACCGGGATCCCGGCGTCCACCAGCCCTTCGAGCGCACAGTCCACGTCCCCCCCGAGCTCGGCGGAGTGGTTCACGTGGACCACGACCCACACCGGGCCCCGCTCCTGCAGACCTCGGACCAGCCGCGGGGTCACCCGGCGCGGATGGGTCACGGGGGCACGGGTGTGGATGCGGATCACCGGCACCACGGGCCGCAAACGATCCATCGTCGCGAACAGCCGGACGTCCGATACCGAGAGGGGATCGCCACCGCTGAGGATGACTTCGTGGGCCCCACTCTCTTCGGTGTAGCGGAGCGCGGCCTCCCACTCGGCGTCGGTGGGGTCATCCGCCGCTGCGGGATGGTGGGTCCGGCGGAAACAGTACCGGCAGTACAGCGGGCATCGCTTGGTCAACAGCAGCAGCACCCGATCGGGGTGTTTCTGGACCACCCAGGGAAGCGGGCTCCGCGCCTGATCGCCGACCGGATCTTCCAGGTCGCTGGAATGGGTGTCGAGTTCGCGCGGATCGGGGAGCACCTGCACTGCCAGGGGGTCGGCGGGGTCGCTGGGGTTCATGCGATCCCAGAACGACCGGGTCACCCGCACCGGAAACAAGGCGTCCGCCGCAGCCCAAATCGAGGCGAGATCTGCACGTTCGCGGAGCATTTCACGCCGTCCTACCACCGCCCCCGGCTGCGAGAGGCGTTCGGCACCCGGCTCGTGATATGTGTGCTCGCCCAACGGTACCCCAACCTCAAGGACGACCCATGTATCAGACCTCCGACATCCGCAAGGGCCTGAAGATCGAGATGGATGGCGCCCCCTGGATCGTAGTTGGGTTCCAGTTCGTGAAGCCAGGCAAGGGCCAGGCATTCACCCGGACCAAGCTGAAGAACCTGCTCACCGGAGCGGTCGTCGACCGCACCTACAAGAGCGGTGAGGCGCTACAGCCGGCCGACGTCGAAGAGAAGTCGATGCAGTACCTCTACACCGATGGCGAGCTCTACCACTTCATGGACACCGGCGACTTCTCCCAGGTGGGGATCCCGGAGGAGAACCTCGGCGACGCCGGCAAGTGGATGGTGGAGGAGATGGAGGTGACCGTCCTGTTCTACAAGGGCCGCCCGGTCTCGGTGGACGTGCCCAACTTCGTGGAGCTGGAGATCACCTACTGCGAACCCGGCGTGCGGGGAAACACCGCTACCGGTGCCACCAAGCCGGCCACCCTGTCCACCGACGCCGTCGTCAACGTCCCGCTGTTCGTCGAGCAGGGCACCGTGATCAAGATCGACACCCGCACCGGCGAATACGTCGGCCGGGTGAGTTGACCCGCCCGCCCGAGCCCATCTCTCCGGAGGGGCTCCGTGCACGGGCCACCGTGCTCCGCGCCGTTCGCCGGTGGTTCGACGACCACGGCTACCTGGAGGTGGCCACCCCGGTCCTGGTCCCCTCCCCCGCCATGGAGGAGCACCTCCACCCGGTTCAGGCGGAGGGCGGATGGCTGCGGACCTCACCGGAGTTCGCACTCAAGCGGGTAGTGGCGGCCGGCCTGCCGCGCATCTACGAGATCGGGCCCTGCTTCCGAGACCGTGAGCATGGGCCCTGGCACGGTCGGGAGTTCACCATGCTGGAGTGGTACCGGGTCGGTGCCGGGCCTGCGGAGGTGATGGAGGAGGTTCAGGCCGTCGTGAAGGCAGTGGCCCATGCTGTCGGAGGCCCGATTCCGAATCCGTGGCGACGCGTGACCGTGCGCGACCTGTTCCGGGAGGTCACCGGCATCGACCTCGCCGAGGCGAGCGCATCGGACCTCTCGGATCACGACGGCGACCACTGGGATGACGCCTTCTTCCGGCGGTGGGTCGAAGAGGTGGAGCCGCGCCTGCACGGGGCGGTGTTCGTCACCGAATGGCCAGCCTCCCAGGCGGCGCTCGCACAGGTGCGGAGCGATGGCGACTGGCCGGTGGCGGAGCGATTCGAGGTCTTCCTGAATGGTGTGGAGTTGGCGAACGGTTTCCACGAGTTGCTCGACGCCCACGAGCAGCGCCGTCGCTTCGCGGAGGCGAACCTGCACCGGGTCGCCGCCGGGGAGGAGCCCCATCCGGTGGACGAGGCGTTCATCGAGGCGGTGGGCCGGATGCCGAAGGTCACTGGCATCGCCCTCGGCTTGGACCGGCTGGTCGCCGCCCTGTGCGGCTGGAATGGCATCGGCCCCGCCCAAATCCCCTGTTCGTGGTAACACTGCGCATGCACGGTCCCGAAGTCACCCACCGAGGCCCCTCCACCGGTCGCTTCCTGTACTGGGTCGGGCGGCTGTGGATGTGGCTCGCCGGATGGGACACCGAGGGCGAGCCCCCCCCGGACCTCGAAAAGGCGGTGCTCATCGCGGCGCCCCACACCACGAACTGGGACCTCATCCACATGCTCGCGGCGGCATGGGTCTACCGGATCGACGTGTCCTACCTCGCGAAGCACACCCTGTTCCGTGGGCCCCTGGGGTGGTTAGTACGGTACCTGGGCGGCATCCCGATCGACCGGCGCGCCCCACACGGCGTGGTTCAGCAGGTCGCCGACCGGATCGCCGCCGCCGACCGGATCCTGATCGCGGTCCCACCGTCGGGAACCCGAAAGAAACGCGCGTACTGGAAGTCGGGCTTCTACTGGATCGCGGTCACCGCGCAGGTGCCGATACTGTGTGGGTTCCTGGATTATTCGCGCAAGCGCGCCGGTCTGGGGCGGTGTTTCGTGC
>JAFDJI010000477.1 GCA_019307545.1 Deltaproteobacteria bacterium
CGGTCGTACTACGAGACCATCGGCCGGGCCATGCGGCACGTCGCGGTGGTGGGCAACACCGTCGTCTGCCACATCGGTCGTATCCCCTACAACGAGGTCGTCGTCGTCACCGCGGACTTCCTGATCTCCATGAAGGGCGTCACCCGCTGCCTGGTGAGCGGGTTGCACGACGGCATGATGGTCGTTTCCCTGCGGGCCTCCTACCCCCGTCCACAGGCTGACGAGGTGATGAGGACCATCCTCGGTGAGGAAGGCAGGGGCGGTGGACACGGCGCCATCGCCGGGGGGGCGCTCCCTTGCGTGAGCGAGGGGCGGTACCTGGAGCTGAGCACGATCCTCAACGAGCGGCTCGCCGACCTCCCGCCCCGGTCCCATGGCCGGTTCCACCCGCTCCTCGACGACGACGATCGGCTCGACGAGAGCGGGGCACCCCTGCAACTCGGCGAGGGCGAGAGGGAGTGAGGCCGATCCGGGTTTCGAGAGAGCGGGAGATCTGAATCTACGGAATGCAGATCAGTTGCGATGGGCAATGGATGTAAACCCACGAACGACGGTGGAAACCGTGGGCTCGGACCGGCACGTCCATTGCAGTTCCGCGGGGGCGACGACGGAGGTGCACATGTCGAACGCTCAACCCATCGTTCTCCCGCGAGGCCTGCCCATCCATGTCCGATTGGGATGGGGTCAACTCCCGAGAGGGCATGCTGTTCCTGATGCTCCTGCTTCCGATCCTGGCGCCCATGCCAATCGCCTTCGCTGGGTTCTGGCGTGTCCTGTTCGCGGCCGCTCCGACCACCATCCTCCTGGCCGAGCGCAATATCGCCTATCCTTGGCGTTCAATGCCGATGGATCGGTGTCCTGGCCGGGATACATCACGCGGTGTTTACGACCGGCCCTCTTCCGAATAGGCAGGGGTTCCGGAGGTTTCCATGCAGCCACACCCCGTCTGTCGAGTCCTCTGCCTGGGTTGTGCGATGGCCTGGTTGGCCCACGGTGCCCCCGCGCTCGCCGCGCCGGTGACCTTCACCTCCGACGCGGACTTCGCCGCTGGGGTGATGCTGCACCTCGGCCAGGAGGTGCCCGACCAGCTTCAACTCTCCACCGACATCACCCCCCTCCCGTTCGTCTGGGTGGCGGCCCACGGCCGTGGGACGGTGCTCCGACTCGATGCCGTCACTGGCGCCGTCCTCGGGGAGTACTGGACCGCACCCGAGGGGAGATCGCGGGGACCCCGACGGGTGGCGGTGGACCAGACCGGGGACGCGTGGGTGGGCAACGCGAGCGAAGCCGGATTCGCAACCGTGGACCCGCCCCTGGTACCGAACGTCGGGGGCTACGGTTCGGTGGTCCGGATCGGCCTCCTGGAGAACGGGGGCTGCGAGGACCGCGACGGAGATGGGTCGATCGAGACCAGCACCGGTCTCGGAGACATCCTGCCCTGGGACAATGCGGGCAACGTGGACAACGATGGCGGCGTCTCCACCGCTACCGACGAGTGCATCATGCGCTACGTCCGCGTCTACGGTGACTACGTCCGCAATGTGGCGGTGGGTCCGGACAACGACCTCTGGACCGGCGGCAACATGGGAACGGACAACCACTTCACGGTGGTGGACGGGTGGTCGGATGCCCTGCTCGCCGACTTCGACCCGGGTTGCGGTGGCTTCGATGGCCTGGTGGACGCCGCCGGGGTGTTGTGGTCGGCCAACCAGGCGCCGGGGGCACACAGGCTGCTCCGATACGACACCAAGGGAACGTTGATCACCGCCGACGACACCTTCTCCTGCCTCGTCGCGACCAGCCCCAGGGCCCTGGCGATCGATGCCTCCGGGAACGTCTTCTTCACCCAGGGCTCGAGCAACCACGAGGTCGAGAAGCGGAGCGCCCTGGGGGTGTCACTGTGGGAGAAGGCGACGGGTGGGGAGGACCCCGTCGGCGTGGTGGTCGCGGCGAGCGGGGAGCTTTGGATCGCCAACAGCGGCGACGACACCGTTACCCGCCTCGACAACGACGGGAACCTGCTCGCCACAATCCCCGTTGGGGACACGCCGATCGGTGTGGCGGTGGACCACGCCGGCAAGATCTGGGTGTCGCACTACGGCGAGTCCACCGTGTCGCGTATCGACCCCGCTACCGACACCGTCGACCACACCACCCCCATCGGAGATGACGCCGTTTCCTACAGCCTTGGGGACATGACCGGCAGCGAGGTACCCGGTGCGCCGCTCCGCGGGAGTTGGACCGTCGTGCATGACGCGGGGGTGGCCGAGGAATGGGCGCTCGTCACCTGGACGGTGGACCTGATGGTCGACGGGGAGGTGCGGGTGTTCCTCGCGGGGAGCGACGACGGCGTCGTGTTCGACCCCGAGGTCGAGGCGGTGGACGGCACGGCTCCAGGACTCGACCCCTGTCGGTTCGTCCGTGTGCGGGTGCTGATGGTGCGTGCCAGCAGTGGAGACGCTCCGGTCCTGTACGACCTGACCCTCAGCCCGGACACCGATGGGGACGGGTTCGCCGACGTCGTCGACAACTGCCCCGCCGTCGCCAACCCCGACCAGGATGACCTGGACGACGACCTCCTCGGCGATGCCTGCGACGATGACGACGACGACGACGGCACCCCGGACGCCACCGACAACTGCCCGACGGTGGCAAATGGAGATCAGGAGGATCTGGACGGCGACGACGACGGTGACGCCTGCGACACCGACATCGACGGGGACGGACTGGACAACGACGACGAGACCGCGATCGGCCTCGACCCGTATGACCCCGACTCCGATGGGGACGGGATCTCGGACACCGATGAGGTGGGCGACCCCTCCGCTCCCCAAGACACCGACGCCGACGGGACGATCGACGCGCTGGACACCGACTCCGACAACGATGGTGTCTCCGACGATGCCGACAATTGCGTGCTGGTAGCGAACCCGAGCCAGGACGATTGCGACCGGGACCTTGTCGGTGACGAATGCGACACCGACACGGACAGCTGCGATGCGGGCGGAGCGCCGGGCTGTGGGTGCACGACGTCGGGCGGCCAGGACGGGGGGATGGGGTGGTTCGGGATCTGCCTCTTGCTCGGGGTCTTCGTCAGGCGCAGCCGCGTGCTCGAGACTTCCTAGTTGGACATCTCCAGGGTCCCGGTGATCGCCATGTATCGGGTGTCCGGTCCCTCGAAGCCCGGCAGCCCGACCGAGAGGAACACCGCCAGGAAGCGGTCGTCGTAGAGGTAGGCCTCGTGGATCCTGTAGCCGTACGCGCCCGAGCGGCTCTCGGGGAGCTTGCGGTCCTCCTGCAACACCTTCTGGGTGCTCCGGCCCTCGTCCGCCAGGGTGAGCTTGAGCTTGCGGGGAGGCAGGTGCCACCCCCCACCCTCGAGGGGGATCTGGTCGAGGATCAGGGTGTAGCGATGCCCGTCGACCTCGAAGGAACGCGTGGACTGCGCCGGGCTCTCGCTGTCGGTCGCCAGGTCCTTCTGCTCGGTCATCTCCAGCCTCGTCCCCTGGTTCCCGGCCCGGATGGCGAGGCGTTCGTACCGGTCGCGGCAGGCCCACCGCGCGGCGCGGAGCGGGCTGCGGGGGTTGTCGGTGTCCATCTCCTCGACATGCTCCTGGTGTGGTGCGCCCACCCAGTCGTTCTCCACCACGTCGACGAAGGTGATCTTCGCCCACGGAAAGCCGCTGCCGTCCCAAGTGCCGTGTTCGGCAAAGGCGATGTAGCGACCGTCCTTGGAGAACCCGGTGAACTCGAGGGTGGCGCTGTCTCCGCCGAGTGCCTCTGCCGGCGCCGCGAAGGGGAGCAGGGCGATGAGGATGGCGAGGAGCAAGGTGGTGATCGAACCGGTCATCGGAACCCTCCGGGCTCCATCCTACGCCATCCATCCGCCGCAGGTGGTTACCACAGCCACTGCCGAGACAGGAGACGCCGTGACCAGGTTGTTCGAGCCGACCGACCCGCCCCTTCGCCCAGGAG
>JAFDJI010000478.1 GCA_019307545.1 Deltaproteobacteria bacterium
GGCGTCGAGTGGGACGAGAGAGAAGGGGGAGCGCGGGGAGGTTGGGGGATCTTTGGGGGGGGGCTTTGCCTCCCCGCGCCGAGGGGGGAAGGTATGAAAGACCGGATACGTTATCCGGTATCCCATTGGTACCGTGACGGGGGAAGTGGGTCAAGCACGTTTTATTTAGTTTCTCCGCGGACTCTCGGTCGATAGCAAAGACCATTCGCCTGTGGACGAGCGCCGTCCGGCATCGTCATTATGTGCCTTCTTGGCACCGAATGCGTGCTCGGCCGCTGTGGATCGCGCCGACGCACGAGCCGTCCGGCTCGGCGAAGATCCAGATCCGACCGTGCCTGGAAAAACGCCGGCTATGGATCACTTGTGGACGAAAATGGCGGTGCCAGGTGGCGCGCGCGACCATCCCGCAGGCCTACGTACGGGGCTACACGTCTAGGTCGAGTCCGTGTCCGTGTCGGTGTCGGTGTCGGTATCCGTGTCGGTGTCGGTATCCGTGTCCGTATCGGAGTCCGAGTCCGTATCGGAGTCCGAGTCCGTGTCGGTGTCGGTGTCGGCGTCGGTGTCCAACTCGGGCCAGTCCGTGTCCACCTCGGGATTCTGGATCTCGAAATCCGCCGTGGGCTCCGCGCTGTCGGACTCCGGGATGTCCTGGCTGCCCTTGCAGCCCAGTAGTAGAACCGCCAAGCCGATACCGGTGAGAACGCGAACCATCGGATCTCCTCCTGCGGGGCCCCGCACCAGGCCCCGACGCGAGCGGCCGCCACTATATTCTCCCCTCCAAGGCCCCGCTACCCTGGTCCGGTGAGGATCTCGTCGGATCGCCTAGTGGAAGTTCCGCGCCTTGACCTCCAGGGTCGGCTCCTCTTCGATGGGCCAGAAGCGTTCCACCAGGACGCTGATCGCATTTCCCTGCCGCTGCAGGCGCCCGTCGACCCCGAGCAGGCTGGTGTTGCGGGCGAGCTTACGCTGCGCCGCCCAGGTGCGTGGCCACACCACCAGGTTCGCCATTCCCGTCTCGTCCTCCAGCGTCATGAACACCACCCCGTTCGCGGTCCCGGGTCGCTGCCGGTTGGACACCAACCCGCCGACGCACACCCGGCGGCCGGTGGGCAGGTCGGCCAACGCGCGGATCCTGAGCACACCCCGCTTCGAGAGTGCCTCCCGGAAGAACTCCACCGGGTGGTGCGCGACCGACAACCCAGTGGCCCGATAGTCTGCGCGCAGACCATCCATCGGGGTCTCCTCGGGCAGGGCGGGCTCCGGCTCATGCCGCCGCAGACCCGCGAACAGCGGCAGGGTCCACAACCCCTGCAGTTCCCAGACCGCCCGCCGACGGTCGAGCCCGAAGCTCCGGAACGCGTCCGCATCGGCCAGCGATTGCAGCTTCCCGCGGTCGAGACCGGTCCGCCGGGTGAAGTCGGCGAGGTCGCGGAACGGTGCCTCGGCGCACGCCTGCTCCACCCGCCGGGCATCCTCCTCGCCGAACCCCTGCACCAGCCGCATCCCGAGGCGTAGTGTCGCCTCGTCGCCAGTGCGACGCTCCAGGGTGCAGTCCCGCTCGCTCTGCTGCACGCATATCGGACGGGTCTTCACCCCATGGCGCTGGGCGTCGGCCACGATGGCGCGCGGGCTGTAGAAACCCATGGGCTGACTGTTGATCAGTCCGGCGGCGAAGGCGGCGGGTTGGTGGCACTTGAGCCACCCGGAGACGTAGACCAGCAGCGCGAAGCTGGCGGCATGGGACTCCGGGAAGCCGTACTCGCCGAAACCGAGGATCTGCTTGAAGATCGCCTCTGCGTAGTCGGGCGGGATGCCCCGTTCGACCATGCCCTTCACCAGCCGACGCGCGAGGACGTCGAGACGCCCGCGCTTACGCCATGCACCCATGGCGCGTCGCAGCCGGTCCGCCTGGCCGGCGGTGAACCCACCCACCGCCACCGCCATCGCCATCACCTGCTCCTGGAACAGCGGCACGCCGAGGGTGCGCTCCAGGATGGGCTTCAGGGCGGGATGGGCGTAGGTGACGGGCTCGTCGCCGTTGCGGCGGCGCAGGTAGGGGTGGACCATGCCCCCCTGGATGGGCCCGGGGCGCACGATGGCCACCTCGATCACCAGGTCGTAGAAGCACCGGGGCTTCAGCCGGGGCAGCATCGACATCTGGGCCCGGCTCTCGATCTGGAACACCCCCACGGTGTCGGCGCGGCAGAACATGTCGTAGACCGCCGGATCCTCGGCGGGAACCGTCGCCAGCGACCAACGCTTGCCGGAGAAACCCTCGATGAGATCGAAGCACTTGCGAATGCAGGTGAGCATGCCCAGCGCGAGCACGTCGACCTTCACGAACTGCAGCACGTCGATGTCGTCCTTGTCCCAGTGGATGACGGTGCGGTTCTTCATGGCCGCCTTCTCCACCGGGACCAGCTCGATCAGCGGGGTCTCGGTGATGGTGAAGCCCCCGACGTGCTGGGAGAGGTGGCGGGGAAAGCCGGCCAGGGCATCCGCGGTCTCCATGGTGAGGTGCACCGCGCGTTCGGACGGGTCGAGGCCCGCCTCGCGGATCAGCTCCTCCTCCTGGGCGAGGTCGCCAGCGGCCCACCGGTCGGTGGCCTTGGCGAGGCGATCCACCTGGTCGAGCGAGAGCCCGAACACCTTGCCCACGTCGCGGATCGCCGAGCGCCGCCGGTAGGAGATCACCTCGTTGACGAGCGCAGCCCGGTCGCGGCCGTAGCGCTCGTAGATGTACTGGATGACCTCTTCGCGCCGCTCGTGCTCGAAGTCGACGTCGATGTCGGGCGGCTCATTCCGCTCCTTGGAGATGAAGCGCTCGAAGAGCAGGGTGGACCGGGCCGGATCGACCGCGGTGATCCCCAGCGCGTAGCACACCGCGGAGTTGGCCGCCGACCCGCGCCCCTGGCAGAGAATGCCGCGGCTTCGCGCGAAGCGGACGATGTCGTAGACCGTGAGGAAGTAGGCGGGGAAGTGCAGCTCCTCGATGACCCGAAGCTCGTGGCCGACCAGGGCCTGCACCTTGTCGGGCGTCCCCTCCGGGTAGCGCCAGCTCAGCCCACGACGGACCAGCTCCGCGAGCCAGATCATCGACGTCCACCCCTCCGGGACGACCTCGTGGGGGTACTGGTACTTCAGCTCGTCGAGGGAGAACCGACACCGCTCGGCCACCTCCAGCGCCGCGCGCACCGCATCCGGGCGATCCGCGAAACGGTGGCGGAACGCCTCCTCCAGCAGCACGGTGCGCTCGGCGTTGGCGGACAACGCGTACCCCGCCTCTCCCAGGGTGGTGCGGCGGCGGATGCAGGTGAGCACGTCGGCCAGTCGCTGTCGCTCGGGTGCATGAAAGAGCGGGTCGTTGCTCGCGATGACCGGGACACCCAGCGCGCCGGCGAGCACATCCGCACGGCGGGTCCGCACGCGATCCCCGGGCTCCATGCGCCGGACGAGGGCGACGGCCAGCCGCCCCTCGAAGGCCTCTCGAAGGGTGTCGGCCTGCTCCGGCTCCCACCCGTGGCGAAGCACGCATGTGAGCCCTTCCGCGTGTGCCACCACCCGGTCCACCCCGACCTCGGCCCGGCCCTTTTCTGCGTTGGCCTGGGCCTCGGTGAGCAGCCGGCACAGGTGTCCCCAGCCGGCGAGCGTCTCCGCGAGGAGCACGACCGGCGGCCGTCCCACCACGGTGAGCGTGGCGCCGCACACCAACGACACCCCCTGCTCCCGCGCCACCTTGTGGGCGCGCACCAGCCCGTACACCCCGTCGCGATCCACCACCCCGAGGTGGGAGACCCCGGCGCGCGCAGCGGCCTCCACCAACTCCTCGGGGTGGGAAGCGCCCTCGAGGAGAGAGAAGTTGGTGCGCGCGAGCAACTCGGCGTAGGGCATGGACTGAACGTATGTTCAGGAGCGCGAGAGATCCACCCTAACCGTCCAGGTCAGGTCAGGTCCAGGTCCCTACTCGGGTGGCGG
>JAFDJI010000479.1 GCA_019307545.1 Deltaproteobacteria bacterium
GAGGATCAAATGCCAGAGCTGGCCACCGTTGCGGCCAAAACAGACATCACGGCCCACGCCGGAGAGCGGGGCGTGGTGGTCGGGACCTACCAACAGCTCGACGTCCGTATGCGCGAGGTGCCGCCGCCTGAGTACCTCGGACACGCCTCGGTCGTCCTCTCTGACGGCACGCTGGTGCTGTTGGAGCCCATCTGGGCGGATGCCGCCATCCGCAGCGAGGAAGAACGGGCGGTCTTCGATGGGAAGCGGGTGCGGGTGACCGGCACCCTCCACGCCCGGGCGCCGGAGCCGCCCGAGCCCGACGCCACGATGATCAACCCGGCGATCAGCCCCGTCGAGTGCGTGGAAGGGGCCGCGGACACCGTCTGATCATGTTGACATAGGTCAGCTCCGCATCGGTGAGCGGAGTCAGTCGACCCCCAGCGGCTCGAGTTGGTCGACGATGTGGAACTCGACGCGCCGGTTGTTCTGCCTGCCCTCTTCGGTCTCGTTCGTGTCGATGGACCGGCTCTCCCCGAGGCCCTCGGAGGTGAGCCGGTCGGCCTCGACGCCGTGCTCGACGAGGTAGGTCACGGCGGCCGCGGCGCGTCGCTCCGACAGGTCGAGGTTGTACTCGTCGGTCCCGTCACTGTCGGTGTGCCCCTCGACGCGCACCTTCAGGATCTGCGGGTGGTCGAGCAGCGTCGCGGTGACCTCGTCGAGGATCCCGTACGATTCGGGCTTGATCTCCGCCGTGCCCACGAAGAACAGGATGTGGTCGAGGATCACGATCCGCTCGGCCTCGACGATGACCCGTGTCTGCTCGGGGCAGCCGTCCTCGTCGTCGCGCCCGTTGAAGGTCTCGGGCTCGTTGGGGCAAGCGTCGACGGGGTCGTAGATCCCGTCGTGATCGCTATCGCTCACGGCGGCCATGTCGGGAAGCTCCGGCACGGGCTCGACCTCGGGGAGCGGCACCTCGGGCAGGGCCACCGGCTCGGGATCGCGTTCGGCTTCGGCGGGGAACGGAACATACCCCACCGTCACGAACGCGCGGGCCGCCGGCGCGCCTGGCGCCTCTGTGAGGCCGGCCCCTCCGCCCACGATGCCGAGGAAGCCCGAAGCGTGGTGGTAGCGGAGGCCAGCGTCGGCCTCGACTGCGGTGTGCAGGCGCCCCGTGAGCGGATCGGGCTCGAGCAGTTTGCGCCCGCTGCCAACGACGGTGCCGCCATGGGCCTCGACGTCGAGCCGGACGACATCGGGGACGAGGTCGAACCCCACGCCCGCTCCGTACAGGACCTCGTCGTCGATGGCGACGGTGCCGAAGAGCGTGTCCTTCGAGGGGGCGAACCGGTACCCGCCGAAGCCGGCGAGGTGAACGGGCCCAGCGCTGCCCGAGACTGCGACGCGGCCCCCGAACGTGGCCTTGCCGTGACTGAGGTAGGTCGCCCGCGAACCGGTGGGTATGGTCACGAACGGCAGGACGGCGATCCCGACGCCGAGTTCCTCGGACACGGGCCGAACCCCCAGCTCCGCCGTGAGGTCTCCGGCAGCGAGGCTCTCGGGGGACGCGCCGTCGAACAAACCCGAGGGCTGCCCCGACACGATCTGTAGGACCGGCATGCCGACGCCGACCTGGAGCCAGTCGGTGAGTCCGACCCCACCGCGCAGGTGGGCCGCCGCCAGGTGCTCGATGGCACCCTCCTCGCGGACGAGCACCCCCTCCTGCTCCGCGGCGAGTTGGAGCGGCCGGTAGCCCCATTCGGCGATCAGGGCGGCCTCGACCTTCCCGGCGGACAGCTGCCGCGCGGACGGTGTCACGATGAACCCGCTCGCGAGGCTGGCCGGCTCGAACCGCTGCACGTCGAGCTGAGGCCCCGACCGCGGCTCGGCGTCCTGGGCTGCGGCGACCGAGGGCAGGGCGAGGGCCACCAGCAGGCCGCGCCTGCGGCGAATCAGTGCGGCGGCGAGGGCCATGAGCACCCACCCGACCGGGGCGGTGCCGTGTGAGCACCCGACCCGGCCTCCCGTCGGGTACAGCGTCTGCTCGAAGGGATCGAGCACGTTGATGATCCCGTCGCCATCCTCGTCCCCGAGGCCGTCGGGGCCATCCTCGATCGTGTCGCCGTCGGTGTCCTTGTCATGCGGATCGGCCCCCACTTCGACCTCGGTCCCGTCGTCCATTCCATCGTCGTCGGTGTCGGGGTCGTTCGGGTCGGTCGGCTCGAAACCCTGCTCGGCGCGGGGGTTGTCGGCGAGCGAGTCGTCGACCTCGACGCCATCGGACAGGCCGTCGTCGTCGGAGTCGGGGTCCAGGGGATCGGTCGGGCCGAAGCCCGCGTCGGTGCGCGGGTTGTTCGGCAGGTCGTCGAGCACCTCCTGCCCGTCGGTCAGCCCGTCGCCATCGGTGTCGGCATCGAGCGGGTCGGTCTCGTCGGCATCCTGCTCGCCGTCGTGGTCCTCATCTTCCTCGCCGTCGGACAGGCCATCGTTGTCGGAGTCGTCGTCCAGCGGGTTCGTGTGGGTGGATGGGTCGGCGTCGGGGATGAAGCCCGAGCCGGTGTCGTCGTGCGCGTCCGTCACGCCGAGCTCCGTGCCGTCCTGCACCCCGTCGCCGTCGGTGTCGGGATCGAGCGGGTCGGTGTTCGTGGAGTCGACCTCCTGCCCGTCGATCAGGCCGTCGTCGTCGGTGTCGGCGTCATACGGATCGGTCTCGTCGGGGTCGACGATGCCGTCGCCGTCGACGTCCTCTTCGGTGTCGAGGAGGCCGTCCCCGTCGCTGTCACCGGGATCGGGGATCGCGTCGCCGTCGAAGCAGTCCTCGTCGATGCCGTTGCCCGGAATGTCGAAGGCGCCGGGGTGGACCTGGTTGTTCGCGTCGTCGCAGTCGGGGCCGGCGCCGGGCCCCGAGGACGGACCGTCGTACCCGTCGCCGTCGACATCGGTGAGATCGCTGCCGTCACAGTCCTGGTCGATGTCGTCGTAGGGAATCTCGGGGGCGCCATCGTAGATGGTCGGGTCTTCGTCGTCACAGTCGGGACCGTCGTAGTCGGGCCCGCGGTGGTCGTCGAGGTCCCGGTCCCAGTCGCTGCACAGGTCGATGCCCTGGGCGTAGTCCCACTCGAGTTGAGCGTAACCGAGGCTCCCGTCGACGATGAACACGTAGCCGAAGTCGACCTCGGAGAACTCGGCGATGCGGGGCAGGTCCTGCGCCCACATCAGGTAGCGGTCGGCGAGGACCCCGGTGAGGCCCGGGCCGAAGTCGCCGTCGATCGGCTGGGTCGGGGAGAAGTTCGAGACCTTGTAGTTCAGGTCGCGCCCGCCGGCGATCTGCGTGGCGTCGCAGGGTCCGACCGCGACCGTGGTCTCGGTGACAGGCGACGACGACGACGCCATGCCCAGCGTCGGGTCCCAGTCGTCGTAGGAGAACTCGTTGGTGCCAACGAGGCCGTCGGCGTCGTTGTCGACGCCGCGTCGCATCTGCACGTCGAAGATGTCGCTCGAGCCCGTGTTGCGCACGGTGAAGTGGACATACATCGACCAGCCGTCGTCGAGCCAGTACTCCCAGCGCGTGATCTCGACGTTGCTCCCGGCCTTGTAGTCGAAGCGCACGCGGGTCTCGGTTGCGTCGTCGAGCGTCGTCTGGTGGCCGTCGTAGGTGAGCGCAAGGGTTCCGGTCGTCAGGGGGTCCGTACCCTTGCTCGTGTGGCTGTGCAGGCCGTACCGGCTGTTCGTCGTGCCCCGCGTGTACTGGATGGCGATGCCCTCGCCGACGTTGGCGGGACCGGACACGTCGCGCTCTGTGCTGTCGTAGTCCACGAACACCAGGCCGGTCGTGTTCGTGTCGTCCAGCCACAGGCCGTCGTCGCTGCCATACGCGATCCGGAAGGAGTCGCTGCTGAGGGTCGGTGCGGCCCACGCCGAGGGGGCCAGGAAGAACAGGGCGAGCGCGATAGAACGCATCATGGGCTCCAGACGGGCGAGCGACGCCCCTGG
>JAFDJI010000480.1 GCA_019307545.1 Deltaproteobacteria bacterium
GACGAGTTGCTTTGTTAAACCTTGTCGGCGCGCTCGATGCGGATCGCGCAGACCTTGTACTCGGGTATGCCAGAATCCGGGTCGTAGACCGCGTTGGTCAAGAAGTTTGCGGCCTGGTCTCCGAGTTTCACAAAGGGGACGAAGACCTCGCCCGGCCGCATCCGGTCGGTGTGAACCGCTCGGCCCTCCAGCTCGCCGCGCCTGGATACGAGCCGCACCCGCTCACCGTCGGCCACGCTGTACTGCTCACCGTCCTCCGGGTTGATGGCGACCTCGAGCTCGGGCGACCGAGCCACCAGGGTGTCGGCCCTGCGGGTCATCGTTCCTCCATGCCAGTGGTACAGGATGCGACCGGTGCTCAGGTGGAGTGGATATTGAGCTGACGGCAGCTCCTTTGCCCGCTCGCCCTGTTCGAAGGGAACGAACTTGGCTCGCGGGCCTCTGGGAAAGCCCTCTTCGTAGAGGAACCGGGTGCCGGGATGGACCTCGTCCGTGCACGGCCACTGGATACCGCCCTCGGTGTCCAGGCGGTCGTACGAGATTCCGGAGAGGAACGGGACCAGGCTCGCCATCTCATCCCAGATCTCCGATGGGTGGGTGTAGCCGAACTCATGCTCCAGACCCAGGTCGAGGCGCTGGCTGATGCGCTGGCCGAGCTCGGAGATGATCTGCCAGTCCGGTCTGCTCTCGCCGGGCGCATCGACGGCTTTTCTGATGCGCTGGACGCGGCGCTCGCTGTTGCTGAACGTGCCATCCTTCTCGGCGAATGAGGTCGCCGGGAGCACGACGTCGGCAAGCTGCGCGGTCTCGTGGAGGAAGATGTCCTGGACCACAAGGAACTCGAGGCTCTCGAAAGCCTTCTCCGCATGATGGAGGTCGGGTTCGCTGAGCAGCGGGTTCTCTCCGACGAGGTACACCGCCTTGATGTCGCCGGTCGGCATCTGTTCCACCATCTGGGTGAGCCTGAGGCCTGGCTCGGATGGAAGAGGCTGGTCAGACCAGGCTGCGCTGAACTTGGCCATGGTGGCGTCGTTCAAGGCCTGGTATCCGGGGAATAGGTTGGGCAGGCAGCCGGCGTCGCCGCAGCCCTGCACGTTGTTCTGTCCGCGCAGCGGCGAAACGCCTGCGCCGGGCTTGCCGATCTGGCCGGCCACCAGCGCCAGGTTGACCAGCGAGTGGGCATTGGCGGTGCCCTGGGTGTGCTGGGTGATCCCCATGCCCCAGGCGAGGCAGGCACCGTTGAAAGGGGGCCTTGCGTAGATTCGTGCCGCCTCAACGATGTCGGCGGCGGCAACGCCGGTCAACTCTTCGGTGCGCTCAGGCGGGTAGCCATCCACAACCTCGAGCCATTCTTCGAAGCCTTCGGTGCGGTCGTCGATGAATGCTTTGTCGGCCAACCCCTCGTCCAAAATGACCTTGGCCATGCCGTTGCACAAGGCTACGTCGGTGCCCGGATTCGGCCTGAGCCACACGTCGGCCAGGTCGCACATGTCGATGCGGCGTGGGTTGATGACGATGAGCTTGGCGCCCCTCTCGACGATGGCTTTCTTCATCCTGGCGGCGATCACCGGGTGGTTGGTGGTGGGATCGGAGCCCACGATGAGCAGGCATCCCGCCTCCTCGTAGTCCACGTAGGAGTTGCTGGTCGCACCGCTGCCCAGGGCGGCGATCATGGCCGTCACCGACGGTGCGTGGCACAGCCTGGCGCAGTGGTCCACGTTGTTAGTCTGCATCAGCAGCCGCGCCAGCTTCTGCTGTGCGAAGCCGTCCTCATTGGTCGTTTTGGCCGAGCAGAGCGCACCGAAAGAGTCCCCGCGGTACCGCGCCAGGCCCTCGGATGCGAAGTCGAGGGCCTCGTCCCAGCCAACGGGCTCCAGCTTTCCATTCTTTCGGACAAGCGGCGTGGTCAGCCTGTCTTCGTGGTGGACGTACGTGTAACCGAAGCGGCCCTTGACGCAGAGCATGCCGTTGCTGGACGGATTGTCGGGGTCGTCGAGCATCTCTACGATGCGCTCATTCTCGTCGATCTGGGCCTTCATGCCGCAGCCGACGCCGCAGAATGGACAGGTGGTCGTCACGGACCTGACGACGTTCTCAGCCGGAGTCTTCAGCGTGATGGCGTCGGTGGGGCAGGCCGATAGACACTGGCCGCAGGAGGTGCAGATGCTGTCGATGAGGGGCCGGTCGAAGAGCGTCGATACCTTGGCGTCAAATCCGCGAAAGGCGAGGTCGATGGCGCCGATGTGCTGGATGTCGTTGCACGCGGTCACGCATCGACCGCACAGAATGCACCGGTTCAGATCGACCGTGAAGAACGGACTGGACTCGTCAACCTCGTAATCGTGGGTCTCCCCGAGATATCGGGTGGTCGCGAGGCCGAACTCACGGGCGTAGCGCTCCAGCTCGCATGCGCTGCCGTTGGTGCCGCTGAGGCAGTCGGCGGGGTGGTCGGACATCAAGAGCTCGAGCACCAGCTTCCTGGCGGCGGCCACCCTCTCGCTGTTGGTACTGACCACCATGTTCGGGGTCACTTGTGCGGAACAGGATGGCACGAGGTTGTTGGCCCCATCGACCTCGACCACGCACAGCCGACAGGTGCTGTTGGCGGGCAGGTCGTCGCTGTAGCAGAGATGGGGGATCTCGATGCCCTCGCTCCGGCAAGCCTGCAAGATGGTTTTGCCCTCAGCGACGCTTACCGACCGACCATCTATTTGCAGGTTGACCTGGGCCATCGACTCTTTTCCTCCAGCTCGCTTGTCACGACTCTTTTTTGTCGATGCTGGGACAGCGTCTCTTCGGACGGACCTGTACCAGCTTCGTAATGGTTTTCCCTCTAAGCGGACTTCTTCGCTTTCTTCGCCCTCACTATGACCCTCTCGCCTTCAGGGAGGGTGGGCGGTACCGGTACGCCGGAGAGGCGGACGACGGCATCGAAACGATCGGGACAAACGTCGAAGCAGGTACCGCACCCGTTACATTTGTCCTGGTCGATGTAGTGGATCGTGTTCTTGGCTCCGACGATCGCCCCTGTCGGGCATCCCCGTAAGCAGAGCAAGCAGGCCATGCATTTCGACGGCTCGATATAGTGCGAGGTGAGCGCCTTGCAGACCAACGCCGGACAGCGCTTCTCTTTGATATGGGCGTCATACTCGTCGCGAAAGTACCGGAGCGTGCTGAGCACCGGGTTTGGCGCGGTCTGGCCGAGTCCGCACAGGCTGGCGTCCTTGACGCCTCCAGAGAGTTCCTGCAGGAGCTCGATGTCTTCCTCTCGGCCCTCGCCCTGCGTGATCCGGGTCAAGATCTCGAGCATGCGCTTGGTGCCCAGGCGGCAGGGGACGCATTCGCCGCAGGACTCGTCCTGCATGAATGCCATCAAGAACCGTGCCGTGTCCACCATGCACGTGTCCTCGTCCATGATCACCATTCCGCCCGAGCCCATCATGGAACCGGCCTTGATGAGTTCGTCGAAATCCACGGGCAGATCGATCATCTCCTCGGGAATGCAGCCTCCGGACGGTCCCCCAGTCTGCACCGCTTTGAAAGCTTTGCCTTCAGGAATGCCTCCGCCAATCTTGTAGATGATGTCTCGCAACGTAATGCCCATGGGTACTTCCACGAGACCGGTGTTGTTGACCTTGCCTACCAGCGAGAAGATCTTGGTTCCCTTGCTCCCTTCGGTCCCGATCGAGGTGTACCAGTCGGCACCCTTGTCGATGATCATGGGGACGTTGGCCCAGGTTTCGACATTATTGATGTTGGTTGGCTTGCCCCAGAGGCCGGATATTGCGGGGTAGGGGGGTCGCGGTCTGGGCATGCCCCGCCTTCCTTCGATGGAGGCAATCAGTGCCGTCTCCTCGCCGCAAACGAAGGCGCCGGCGCCGCGGTGGATCGTAATGTTGAAGTCGAAGCCGGACCCAAGGATGTTTTCGCCCAAGAACCCATGTTCTTCGGC
>JAFDJI010000481.1 GCA_019307545.1 Deltaproteobacteria bacterium
GCCCAGGGGACGATCGACCACCCAGTCCCCGAGCCGATGACCGCGATCGAGGTTCACGGCGTCTCCTCGGCCAGCGCCAGTTGGACCACCGGGAAGAGTTCACGCGCCCCGTGGCCGACGATGCGGTCGTCCCGGGTGGCATCGAGCGTCCCGACCAGGACCTGCAGCGGCACCGAACCCTCCGGAATGAGCTGTATGGTGCGGTCGCGCGGGTGGTCGAGCTTGGTGCGGCGGGCGAGCCGGTTCAGCTCCACGAAGGGCCAGGCCGTGCAGGGGCTCGGAGTGCAACCCAGGACCAGGCCCGGACCGGGGTCGACCACGTCGTCCTGCAGGTGCAACACGAAGCCACGCGCGGGATCGAGATCGAGCCGCGGGTTGGCCCAGGTCCCCGCCTTCTCCTTCTTCTCCTCCTTCGCGGGCGCCGCGGCAGTGACCGCCGAGACCTCGGGAAGGGCGAGGGAGATCCCCCGTCGCTGTCCGGCTCGATCGGCCACCACCAGCCACTGTTTGGCGAAGCCGGCCTGAGCCCCGGTGTACACCAGCTGGAGGAGCACGCGGCTGGGCAGGTCGCGGTCGACCTCGAGGGTGAGCACACCCCGGAAGTCGGGTGCCTGGGGGTCCTGGGCGGCGGCAGCCCGCACCGCTCCGACCCGGTCTCTTAGCGCCTCGAAGGCTGCGGTGACGATGAGCTCATCGCTCGGTGGCAGCGCGGCGACGCGAACGCCGTCGACGCGTATGGCCTCCAGGTCAGCCCCCAGCGTTGCTTCGGTCTCCGGGATCTCCGCGACCGACGTGCTGCGCGGAAGGCGTTCGCTCGGCAGGCCCATGGACCCGGCACACGCGCCGAGCAGCCCGAGGAGCGCAAAGGCGAACGAGCGAACCAAAGGGCCTCCGAGGAGCCGAAACGTACCATAGTCGTGCCCCGAACTGACGCCTGTGGCGCGTGCCGGTTCCAGGCCCGAGTTGGGGTGCACAAACGGCGTGCTGGGCGTGGAGGGTCGACTGGCGCGCCCCGCTCGAGAACGCCGACTCCGGCCGCCGCTGCGCGACTCGCCCGCGATCCGCGGGCACGAAACGTCGGTTTGCTATTATGGGACCCACCAAGCGGTCCGCCGCCGCCAGAGGAGTCGCCATGCCCATGAGACCGATTTGGATCGGGTGCACCCTGGTCATCGCCGCCCTCCTGCCCGCCGCCGCCCGGGCAGCCGACCGCGATGGCGACGGGATCAACGACGACATGCTCATCGTGGCGACGGAGCTACCCGGGATGCCGATGGCCCTGGATGCCGAGACCGGCGAACACGTCGCCCTCCCCTTCGCCCCATTGGAGGTCGGCGGGCTGGCACGAGACGCGGACGGCACCGTGCTCCTGAGCGTCATCGGGCAAAACGCCGTGTGGCGCGTCGATGCGCGAAAGGCCCGGATCGACACGGTCGTCGCCACCGGCTCCGCCCCCCTTGCCATCGCCCGGGGCCTGGCCCTGGCGCCCGACGGCACCCTGTACGTGGGAGCGGAGGGGGGTGCCGCGCGGTTGGTACCCGCCACGGGACGTGTCCTGGGGATGTTCCCCGGCATCAAAGGGGAACTGGCGATCGGCCCCGGCGGGGAGTTGCTCGTCGCACAGGGTCCACAGGTATTGCAGTTCGACCCAGAGACCGGCACACCGCGGGGCGTGTACGTCTACGGACTGAAGGACGCCTCTGGTTTGGTGTTCCACGACGGCTACCTCTACGTAGCCGACCGCCGGGCGAACGAGGTCGCCCGGTTCCTGGTGGAGACGCGGAAGCCGCTGCCGCCCCCGGTCGCGCCAGGCCCCCATGCGCCAGCCGCCCCCGTCGCCCTGGCGGTCGGGGCAGACCGCAGCCTGTTCGTCGCCAGCTACGAGTCCCGCGAGGTACTGCGCTGGACGCCGGGAGCCGCGTGCCAGCATTTCGCCACCCTGCCCGAGCCCCCCACCTACCTGGCGCTCGCGAAGGGGGACAACTGCCCCACCGTGGCCAACCCCGACCAGGCCGACAGCGACGGGGATGGGGTGGGTGACCTCTGTGAGCTTCCCGAGCTCGCAGCCCGGTCGATCGTCCTCGCTGCCAAGGCCGATTCGCCCGCCTGCACCGCGGAGGTCCAGGTGCGCAACACCGGGAGCGCGGACGCCGGAGCCCACCAGATCGCGGTGCTCCTCGACGGAAACCCCGTGCACACCGAGAAGCTGGAGGCCCTGCCCGCTGGAGAGACGGGCACCTTCGTGGTGAACTTCACCGAGATCCCCGCCTCTCCGGACCCGGTCGTGCTGGAGGTGAAGGTCGACGTCGAGGGAGAGGTCGCCGAGCCGAACGAGGGCAACAACGTCGAGCGCGTGCTCCTACATGTCGAAGACGCAGACGGCGACGGCGTCGCCGAGTCCTGTGCCATCAGCGAGGCCACCGAGACGGGAAGGGACGTGGTGGCCTCCCCCTTGGACGCCGAGACCGGCGCCTCCGCGGTCCGCCTGACCTTCGAAGAGGTGACCACCGCCGGCGAGACGAAACTGGCCACCGCGACCACCGGACCAGACCTGCCCGCGGGGTTCACCCTCGGCGATCCAGCCCTGTACTACGACATCACCACCACCGCGGCCTTCGAAGGCACCGTCGGGGTGTGCATCGACTTCGGGGGGGTGGCCTACGCCGAGCCCACCTCGAACCTGCGCCTGTTGCACCAGGTGGGCGATGCCTGGGCCGACGTCACCTGTAGCGTGGACACAAAAGGACAGACCGTCTGCGGTCGCGTCGGCTCCCTGTCGCTGTTCCTCGCCGCCGCCGCCCAGATGCCACCGCCCGACCAGGACCACGACGGCGTCCCCGACGACGCCGACCGCTGCCCCGACACCGTCCTGCCCGACGAGGCGCCCACTGCCGTGCTCAAGGCCAACCGCTGGGCCGACACCGACGGCGACGGGACCTTCGATACCGTCGGCGAGACCGCGTCCCCCTTTACCCTCGCCGACACCGCGGGGTGTAGTTGCGCGCAGATCGTGCGCGAGGCCGAGCTTGGAGGCGGGCACCTGAAGAGCGGGTGCGCCACGGCAGCAATGGAGGAATGGAAGGCGTCGGTGTCGGCCCCATAGCCCCCGACGTCAGGGAGGGGAGGGCGGGTCGAGGTGGGAGCTCAAGGCCGTTCATCTTCTGACCGTCAGAACCCGAGGGTGAACATCATCATCGTCAACACGTGGTGGAACCGGTCCGCGGCGAAGCGGATCGTGTGCGCGTCGATCTGCTCCACGCGCGGGTAGTGGGAGGCCTTGTAGGCCTGGGTGTGCTTCACGAACCTCAGCTCCACCTCGTACCGCTCCGGGACCGCGAGTTGGCAGGCGGCCAGGTCGCCGCCGAGGACGCGTTCGACACCCTCGCGGATGCGCCGCACCGCCACGTCCGGGTGGATGGAGATGGTCGAGTCGCCGACGCCCTCGCTGACCGCGACCGTCTGGATGGCGGGGTTGACGGCACCTACCTCCTCGCACAGCCCCTCATCGCCGGAGACAAAGGCGACCGGGACCCCCAACTCCGCGGCGGCGTGGGCGTGGAGGAGGAACTCGGAGGCGTTGGTCCCGTTGACGGACATCCAGGAGATCGATTGGCTGGACATGGTGTGCGCGAGGGGATTGCCCGCACCACCGGCACCCGAGTGGTACCCGACCATGAGCACCGCCGCGAAGTCCTTTTCCAGGCCCTGGACCATGAACAGCGGGCTCCCGCCCCAGCCGCGCAGCACCTTCGCCATCTCGGGAAGCTGTTCCAGGTGCAGGTTCCGCCCGGTGTCGTAGGCGTCCTTGATCAGGATCTCGGTGGCACCTGCCAAAAGGGCCCCTTCGCACGCCGCCACCACTTCCCGGGTCATCTGCCCCTGGAACCACTTGTAGTCGTCCTTGTCCTTCAGCGTCTCGTCGAAGTGGGTGATTCCGGCGACCCCCTCGATG
>JAFDJI010000068.1 GCA_019307545.1 Deltaproteobacteria bacterium
ACCTTCCTGTTCGAGAACCGGGAGTGGGTGAGGGTGAGCCCGGATGCGCCCGGGGTCCACGATCTCGATCTGTACGTCGATGGCGTCCTCGCCCGGACGGTGTCCATCGAGGCTGTGGAGGCCTCCGCGGTGGATGACGTGCGGATCTTCGGCCGGGACGAGTCCGGGGCTCATCAGGATGACTGGCTGGTGCTGTTGGCACAGTCCTACGACGAGGACAATGAGCGGATCTACGGGGTGGAGTACTTCTGGGAGATCGACGGCGTGCTGCAGTTCGGAGAAGGGGACCTCTACCGGTACCAGTTCGATCGGCACCGCGAGTCCACGGTACTCGCGGAGTTCGACGGTCATGTCGCGGAGGTGACAGCGAATGTGGGCGAGGGCTACGTGGACTCGTCCAACAACATCGGCTGCAATGGGCTCGGCGGGCTACCGGGAGGCTTTGGCGCGCTCCTGCTGGTGCTGCCCGCGGTGGTCAGGCGCCGGCGGGTGTGCTGAAAAGCACCGGCCCAGCGGTCTGCCTAGTCGATCGGCTTGTCCCTGCCAAAAGCGATGATTGGGTCCTCCTGGCTCTCACGGTCCTCGGAGAGGTCCATCGGTTGGAGGGTCACCTCGATGACGTTCTTCCGCTTGCGCACGATGTAGCGGATGGTCTCGCTTATGTACCCGGGTGCGGTCACCTCGAACTCGATTTCCATGCCGGGGTCGAACTTGAGCACGTCGCCGCCGGGAAGGTACAGCGCGTTGGTGGTCCAGGCGCCGGTTGCGTGGTTCACCCGGTGCCGCTCCCGTTCGCCCGGGTGACGCACCACCGCGGTAATGATCGGCTCACCCCCGCCGTCCAGCACCTGGACCGTGAGGGGTATCGGCCCCTTCTTGGCATGGGCCGGCCCGGAAAGCAGTACCGTGGTGGCGAGGAAGAGCGACCAGACGAGGAAAAGCTTCCGAAAGATCATCGTTCCTCCGAGACCAGGGACATAGCCACAACGCGTGCTCCATAATCGGTTCGCCCCTGCCCTTCCAGAACACCCGGGACGCCGATCGGTTCCCCGGTTCGCCCTGGGGCCCACCGGACGAGGAAGCCATGATCGACGCCTGGATCCAGCACCCCACGCCACGTTGGGGCGCCGAACCCATGTTCGACACCCTGAAGCGGTGGCTCGGGGTCGATGAGATCCCCGACATCCCGCTCGAAGTGACCCTGGCAGCCCTCGAGGCCGCCGGGGTCGGACAGGCGCTGCTCTCGGCATGGTGGGGTCCGCCGGGTCCCCTGATCCACAACGACGAGGTGGCGGCCTGGGTTCGCCAGGCGCCGGATCGGCTGGTGGGCGTGGCCTCGGTGGACTTGCGCCGGCCGATGGACGGGGTCAGGGAGCTTCGCCGCGCGGTCGAGGAGTTGGGCATGCGCGCGCTGCGGGTGCTCCCGTGGTGGTGGGACCTTCCCCCGGACGATCGCCGCTACTATCCCCTGTACGCAGCCTGTATCGACCTCGGAATCCCGTTCTGCCTACAGGTCGGGCACACCGGGCCCCTGTGCCCGTCGGAGCCGGGACGCCCCATCCCCTACCTGGACCACGTCGCCCTGGAGTTCCCCGAGCTGGTCATCGTGGGCGGCCACATCGGGTTTCCCTGGACCAACGAGATGATCTCGCTCGCCACGAAGTACCCGAACGTCTACATCGACACCTCGGCGTACAAGCCAACGCGCTTCCCGCCGGAGCTGGTGCAATACCTCCGGGGCCGGGGCCGCCGCAAGGTCCTGTTCGCGAGCAACTTCCCCATGGTCCAGCCTGCGGAATGCGTCGCCCAGATGGACGTGCTCGGTCTCGACGAGGAGACCCGTCGGTTGTTCCTCCACGACAACGCAGCAAGGGTGTTCGGGCTGCCGTGCGCTGAATGATCAGTGGCGAAAGCCAATTATTTGCATCCCGCATGCGCGCCCGCCGCGTTTTTCCGGTGGCGGGTCGGTGTTCTGACCTGTAGAACGCGCCGCATGAAGCCGTGTGTCGCCGGAGCCTGCTCTCTCGTCCTCCTGCTCGCCCCAGGATGTCTGCTGGAGTCCGCTCTGGGCCGCTCGCACGCGGCCCCCGATGTGGAGTTGGTCTCTCCCCGGGACGGTGACGTGTTCCTCCGCGAAGGGGAGCCCATCGAGGTCCTGGGCATCGTGTTCGACGAGTTCGATGCCCCCGTCGACCTCCGCGTGTGGTGGGTGCTCGACGGTGACGATGCCCGGCCAGACGTGGTCGACGAAGCGGGCGAGGTTGCCGCGGCCCTCGATCCGGCCGCGCTCGCGGTCGGAGTGCACACCCTCACCCTCAACGCGCTCGACTCCGATGGAGAGACGGCGGCCATTACCGTCGAGTTCGGGGTGCAAGGGTCGGAAGACGACCCCGACGATCCCGACGGCCCCGACGACCCCGACGACCCCGACGACCCCGATCCCGCCAGTCCCCGAGCGCCGTTCCCCGGCGACCTGGTGGTGTCCGAGATGATGATCGACCCTACTTCCGTGCCCGACGAGCTTGGGGAGTGGGTGGAGGTGTACAACACCTCGTCGGATCCCATCGAGTTGGACGGTTTGGTGCTGCGCGACGACGACCTGGACCTGTACGAGATCTCCGGTTCGGTCGTGGTGCCACCGGGGCAGTACGCGGTGGTGTGCGCGGATTCGAGCCCGGTCTGGAACGGGATGGTGCCCTGTGACGGGGAGTTCCTGTGGGACTGGAGGGGTGGGGGCTTTGCGATGGCCAACATCGGTGACGAGGTGGTCCTCGCGCTCCCGAACGGGATCGAGGTCGACCGTGTCGTCTACGACGAGGGCTGGGTCGAGCCGGGCGTGGCCATCGGTCTCGACCCCAATCACCTGGACGTCCACGACAACGATCGGCCGTGGAACTGGTGTCTGCAGACCTCGACGGGTAGCTCCGGCGGAGAGCCCGGCACCCCCGGGACGCAGAACGACCCCTGCTGACCACACTGGGGGTGGGTCTCACCGGGGTAGCAGTACCCTGAACTCGACCCACCCCTCGATGTTCTCTGCCTCGATGATTCCACCGTGGTCGGACACGATTCGCCAGGCGTTCGCCAGGCCCAGGCCCGTACCCTCCTCGCGCGTGGAGACGAAGGGGTCGAACAGGAGGGTGCGGATCTCGGCTGGGATCGGCGGGCCATCGTTGCGGACCGTCATGACGCCCCAGTCGCCATCGTACCGGGTCGTGGTACCGGTTTCGAGGCACACCACCCCACCCCGTTCGACGGCCTGGAGCGCATTGATGGCAATCGCCAGGACCACCTGGACGAGCTGATCGAAGTCCGCCTCCACCGTGACGGCCTCCTGGTTGCGCACCAGCAGGTCAGTCTCCTGCTGGGATGCCTGGGCCTGGAGCAGCTCATCGATCCTGTCCAGAACGTCCCCCAACTGTACGGGTCGAACGTCGGGTAGGCGCTGTCGCGCGAAATCCAGGAAACGGCTCAGGACGCTGGATAGGCGGTCGATCTCGGCGAGGTGGGCCGTCGCCAGCTTGCGCTCCGCCGCCTCCTCCGGAACGAAGTCGAGCAGGATCTCGGCGGTGCCCTTCATGGCGTGGAGCGGGTTTCGGATCTCGTGTGCGAGACCCGCGGTGAGCTGGCCGAGTGCCTCCAAGCGGGCGGCACGCTGGAGCTGGGCGTCCTTTCGTCGCACCTGGGCGTTGTAGCGTTGCAGCCGCTCCGAAAACGCGCCCGTCACCGCCCCGAGAACCACGTAGAATCCCATCTCCAGGGCCTTTTGGGACGTCGAGGCGGGATCGTGGTGCTGTTCGAGCAAGAACGCGTGCGGCGTGTAGGCGAGTAGCGTCACCCCCGCGACCAGGAGCCCTGGCAGGAGGCCGGCGCGTAGACCCGCGAACACGATGGGCAGGTAGAACAGGCGCCGCGCCACGTCGTGGACCCACTGCGCGTCGTGCGGCGCGGTGTAGTGAAGCGCGGTGATCGCGATCAGGGGTCCCCACACCAGGGCGAGGCTCCCCGGGTCCAACAGTGGATGCCGTGTCCGTCGAGCCATCGCGCTGCCGTTCCTATGGCGGCTACGCTAAGGGATCGCCGCGTACGGCGCAACGACAGGGCACTGGAGCCTGGTTGGCCCGGCGCTTGCAAATTCAGGGCGTGGCACGGGTGCTGGGAGGCATCCATGACTGGTACACGCTTTGCCCTGCTGACGTTCCCCCTGCTGTTCGGGGCGTGTGTGGATCTCCTGGGGGAGGGCGACACCGCGAACCGCTGTGACGAGGATGTCGCGCTCTACCAGTTGGACGAGCGCTCACCGCTCGGGTTCACTGCGGAAGACGTGCTCGAAAATGCACTGGGGACACGCTGGGAAGCGGCGTCCTGGGTAACCGGGGACGGAATCACCGAGATCACCTTCACGCTGGCCTGGGATGGTGGGCCAGTGCTCTTCCACGATCTGGAAGATCTCGGCGGTGAGTCCTACCCGACTGCGGCGTCCCTATGTGAGGACTGGCTCGAGGTGGTGGTCGACCTGACCTTTGCCACCGACGATGGCTCCTTCGACGAGAGTGCCACCGTGTCCCTGGTGGCCTCCGACCCGGAGTCCCCCTTCGTCGACTTCGCCCTCGACCCCAGTGCCTTGAGCGGCAGATACGAAGTGGTGGAGCTCGAAGCAGACCAGTGGGATGTGGTCCACCTGATGGTCTACAACTCCTTCCGCGGTGGAAGCATCTCGGGTGATATCAGGCTGTTGGCCGAGCGGACGGAGGCGGAAGATGGCGCGGAGAGCGTTAGCGACGCGGCCATCGAGGACGTCCTGGTCTGGCCCGCGGCGGCCTACTGAACCGGGTCTCCCGCCGCCAGCTGCGCGGCGACCTGGAGGAGCGCGTGCTCGACCTCCTCGTCGCGGATGGAGCGCATCTCCTTCGCGCGCTGGAGGTCCTTGTACGCCCGGTCGTACTCCATGGTGTTCGCGAAGTGGAGGCCTCGCGCCTTGAGGGCGTCGTAGGCTCCAGGGCCAGCGGAGCCGGTCCTGAGGGCGAGGGTGACCGCCTTGTCGAAGTCCGCCCGTGCCTCCTCGGTTGGGATGTCCGGGTGGTTTCTCTTCGCCTTTCCGCGGAGCAGCATCGCATCGACCGACGCCTCGCCTGTCTTCTCCAGGACATCGACATCCTTGATGACAAGGTCCCAGCGCTCTCGCTCGTAGGCTGCACGAGCGCGGCGCCATCGGGATTCGCGGTCACCGGGTTCGAGCTTCAGAACCTGGCTCAAGGTCGAGATGGCTCTGGCGTAGCGGCCCAACTCGAAGTTCGCATAGCCGATGGTGCGGTAGCAGAGCGTTGAAACCTCGATCTCCAGGGACTCTTCGCACTCCCGGATCGCTTCCTTGAGGACGCGTTCACGCTCCAGGGGGGTCGCCGCCCCGCGGGTCCCCGCGAAGGTCTGGTCCAGCACGAGGAGGGCGCGGGCCGAGGCGCTGTACGCCAGCGCCCGCGCGTGAGGGATCGGGTCGCCCCGGTGCACGGTGGCCGCCTTTCGAGCGGCTTCCATGGCCGGCTGCACCCGCCCCGCGTCATACAGCTGGGCGGCGATGTCCAGGTAGGGATCCTCGGTTTCGCCCACCGACCGGAGATAGTCTCGGGCTTCGGTGTCCCCGGACCGGGCCCGCATCTTGATGACGTGGAGTGCACGCGGCTCGTTGGCGGCGTGGGAGACCCCCTTGCCGTAGGCGTCGTGGGCCTCGTAGGGGCGATCCTGGGCGAGGCGGACGTCTCCGAGCTGTTTCCACGCGTGCGCGTCGTCGGGGTTGCCGGTCAGGTAGGTCTCGAGGTCTTCCCCGGCGCCATCGGGATCGCTGGCCTCCAGGCGGTCCCGGGCACGGAGCAGGTGG
The DNA here is from genome assembly GCA_019307545.1 of Deltaproteobacteria bacterium. Taxonomy (GTDB): domain Bacteria; phylum Myxococcota_A; class UBA796; order UBA796; genus JAFDJI01. The sequence continues at coordinate 5,876 of JAFDJI010000068.1, forward strand.
ACTTCGATCGCCTCGGGTCGCAGGGTGAGGAGGTGGTCGCAAGCGATGATGCGGCTCTCCGGGGTGGTGTCGTGCTCGCCCAGCAACCGCCAGGCGTCCTGGGCATCCGGGTCGATCTCCACTGCGTGGTAGAGGTCTTCCAACGCGTCGGCGGTGGCCCCGGACTGAAGGCGTGCCTTGCCACGCCAGAGCCAGGCGTCTGCCCGTTCGGGGTCCTTTTCGATGGCGCGGGAGAACTCCTTTGCTGCCAGGGGCACGTTGCCCCCGGAGAGTGCGGAGCGCCCCCGTTCCAGGTTGGCGTCCGGGCCCGAACAGCCCAGCAGCACCACGAGGAGCACGTAGGTCGAACAGCAAATTCGGGCTCGAGGTCGGCAGCGACCCGGGGTCACTCCAGTCCTCCCTGGTCGGACCAGACCTCTTCAGCGTACATGACCCGGCTCCCCGTTGGCGTTGTGGATCACTCGTCATCCAAGCTGTCGGCCCACTCCCCGGCTTCTTCGATCGCATGCCAGTAGTCGTAGAGATCCGGGTCTGCGGCCACGGTCGCCGTGCGGACCATGGCGCTCCCGTCCGGCGCGAGGGGCGCGAACACGTCGGGAAGTGTGCGGATGATCTCGGCCACCCGGTGCGCGGCCTCCCGCAGGAGGTCGGTTCGCCCTGCCCAGGCTGCGGCGGCCACCAGGTCGTCGAAGTCGGTCACCGCGTCTTCCACTTCCTCCTCGTCGACGTCTCCGCCGGACACGTCGTCGATCGCCTCGGCGAGGCCATCGATGTCTGCCTCCGCGAACCCCTCTTCCAGTAGCTCGGCAGCCGGCCCGCGACGCCAGGCTTCCACGGGCTCCAGCAGCACGGGATCCGCGTCGAGGCGCGTAGCGAGGCCTGCGACGACGGCGATCTCCAAGGCCTCGTCTCCATCGGTCGCACCCAGGTCGAACAGCTCCTGCAGCTGGTCGATCAGGACCGCCAACTCGCCTGTGTGAGGCGCCATGCCAGAAGGATACGCCCATGCTGCAATGGTATGTTCCGCACGATTGCGGAGGGCCGGTTCTTATGGGGCAATGCGTCGTCGTGATGGGCGTCGGTGATGGCATCGGTGGGCGCGCTGGGCGGAGGCGCGCGTGAGCACACGGCTGCACCGCGGCGCCGCGGGTTCCATTGCCCTGCTCTCGGCCGTGTTCCTGGGGCTCGTTCTCGCCAACCCCACCTGGTTCATGTTCGATGACGCGTACTTCTACCTTCAGATCGCCGGTCACCTCGCGGAGGGGCACGGGAGCACGTTCCACGGCTTTGGGTGGACGAACGGCTACCATCCGCTCTGGTTGAGCGTCTGTGTTCCCCTTCTCGCCCTTGCCCGGTGGTTCGGGGTCTCCGCCATCCACCTGGTGGTCGGGATCCAGGCGATCCTCGCGCTTGGGATTGGCGCCTTGGTGGTTCGGTTGTGTCGCCAGACGGCCCTTCCATACCCCTCGTTGCCCCTGGCGGTGGCGGCCACCTACTTCCTGGGGGGAGGCGTATGGGGTTCGGAGGGCTTCTTGAACGGGTTCCTCCAACTACTCGGCTTGAGCCTCCTGTTGCAGGCCCATGCCCATCGGAAGGCCCCGCTCCCATGGATCCTGGCGGGTGTTCTCCTCGGTCTCGCGGTTCTCGCGCGCCTCGACCTCGTGTTCCTGGCTGGCGTGTGCTGCCTGTCCGCGCTCTTCCAGCGAGATGTTCCCGCACGTGACCGCCTGCGCGATGCGGCGCTGCTCGGCTTGGCCATTTCGGCGGTCTTGCTGCCCTACTTGCTGGGCAATCTCGACGCCAGCGGTCACCTGATGCCCATCAGCGGTGCCGTGAAGAGCACGTTCCCGATCCCAAACCTCGACGGCGTTGCGGGGAAGCTCGGCGCCATGGGGCGCAACGTCTGCGTCGCTGCGGTGATCGCCCTGGCCCTGGCGGCCTCCCGGGCCGCGGTGGGCCAGCAGCGTCTGCTGCTGGTGGTGCTCGCGAGCGGCACGCTCTGTCAGGCTGGGTACGTCGCAGTGTTCACTGGGGAGCGGTGGTCCACCGACTACGACTACTACTACGTGACCGGCGCCCTGGTGGTCGCCTTCGCCGCCAGTATCGCCTTCGCCGCCTTTGCGCGCATGCTTCCCTCCCTGGATTCCGCCCAGCGATCCACGCTGGCGGCGGTGTTGTCCACGCTCATGATTGCGACCGCGCTGGTGCCCGCCGTGGGTCGGGCGGTGAAGATGGGACCCGGCGGAGTCCAGTGGGCGCCCGCGTCTGTCACCGTGCAGCTCGCTTGGTGGATGAAGGCCAACCTGCCGCCTGGAAGCCGCGTGTTCACCGTGGACGCGCCTGGCCGGCTCGCCTGGTTTTCGGGTCGGCCGGTGTTCGCAGCGGATGGGCTCACCCACGACTTCCATTTCGCCGAGGAGCTTCAACGCCCCGACCTGACGGCCTGGTTGGAGCGAAAGGGTGTCACCCACATCGTCGCACAGCTCTACGACTACCAGACGCCCTGGGTCGACAACACCTATGCACAGGGCGAGACGGTGATGCGCATCCTCGCCCCGCGCACCGGGATTCCGGTGGGGGAGCTGCACCTCCTCGCCGATGAAGCGCTGGTGACCACGGACATGCTCGACGCTGAATCGGACGACCTTCCCGTGGGTGTGTGGCGCTGGCCTCCCCCCTGAATCGGGAGCACCTGGACGAGTTCTTCGCCACGGAGCCCCTCCCCAGAGGGGTGTGGCTCCAACTCCGCCTATTTGGCCCCGGAGGGTACTCTTCGCTTGCGACCCTTCTTTCTTTTGGATAATTTCGAGAACGGGAGAGATTCTTGAGCGCAGAGAAGAGCCGCGGAGGGGGGCACAACGGACGGCCCCAGATCCTCATTGTCGATGACGAGCCGGCCATCTTGGAGGTCTTGGCGCAGTTTCTCGTGGATTACGATGTCTGCTGCGTTTGCGGGGGGGAGGAGGCGTTGGAGCAGTGTCGCTCCCGGCCCTTCGATGTGATCCTGTGCGACCTGATGATGCCCGGACTCACGGGAATGGACCTCCACCACGTCCTCAGCTCGATGCATCCACGGATTGCGGAGCGCATGGTCTTCATCTCCGGCGGCGCGCACAATCGGGGCGTGCGCGACTTTCTGCAGCGGGTCGGGAACCCACGGCTGGGCAAGCCCTTCACCCGTGGCGCGGTGCTGGAGGAGGTCGCGGGGATCTTGCAGCGACACCCTCGCTGACCCCTCGGCCCCATCCGTCACGGTTCGTGTGCACACATGTGCCCACGTGTGCGCACACGCACATTTCAATATCGATGTAACCGGTTTTGATTATCCGGATTTTTTGGAATTTTGAGATTTGCTGTGCGGTTCGCCCAACCGAGTTGGCGCTCGCCGATCGCGCTCGGCCTGGCACGGCGTTTGCTTGGAGAGGGGTGGGAACACACGGGGGTGTGGACAATGCGCGCACAGGACCAGAGCACGGCGTCGACGGCGACCCCGCTGGAGACCTTGGAGTAGCAGGCTGCTGAGAAGGCAGCCTGCTGGTTCGAGCGGTCGCCCAAGCCTGTTGTGCATCATGCGTTGGTGGTCGCACCCACCTCGTGGGCAGGGCAGATCCGGTGGGTGCCCGTACGCACAGCCGTCGGTTATTCCTGGATGCCAGCGGGCCGGGACCCCCCGCGGGACGAGGAGATCATGAGCAACGACCATCCGCTTGGAAGCGCCGAGAGGCCCCTTCGTGTCGCCATCGTTGGATCGGGACCATCGGGGTTCTACGCTGCCGCTGCTCTGTTCAAGCAGAAGGACCTCTTGGTGGAGGTCGACATGTTCGAGCGCCTCCCGACACCGTACGGGCTGGTGCGAGGCGGCGTCGCGCCGGACCATCAGAACATCAAGGCGGTGACCCGTGCCTTCGAGCGCACGGCCCGCTCCGAGGGCTTCCGGTTCTTCGGCAACGTGAAGATCAGCGAGCATCTGTCCGTGGAAGACCTGTATGCCCACTACGACCAGGTGGTGTACGCGGTGGGCACGGAGTCCCACCGCGACATGGGCGTTCCCGGAGAGGACCTCGCCGGCAGCTTCAACGCCACCGAGTTCGTGGGCTGTTACAACGGGCATCCCGATTTCCAGGATCGCGATTTCGACCTCGAGAACGTGACGACGGCGGTGGTGGTCGGGATTGGCAATGTGGCCGTCGACTGCGCCCGGATCCTCGTCCGCGATCCCGACGAGCTTGCAGTGACCGACATCACCGACGAGGCCCTCACGGCGCTCAGGAAGAGCGCGGTGCGCGAGGTCTACATGCTCGGGCGACGGGGACCGGCCCAGGCAAAGTTCGCGCCAGCCGAGATCAAGGAGATCGCGGATTGTTCGGGCGCCGACCTGGTCCTGCGACCCGAGGATGCCGAGCCCGGTCCGGTCTCCGCTGGCTGGCTGGAGAGCCTCGAGATCAGAGAGCAGAAGAACATCCAGAAGAACCTGGACTTTCTCGCCGAGTGTGCATCGTCCGGAGAGGGTACCGAGGCACGGAAGGTCCGGCTGTGGCTGCTCACGTCCCCGATCGAGCTCATGGGGAAGGACGGCAGGGTGGTCGGCGCCAAGCTGGAGCGGAACTCGCTCTCCATCAAGAAGCCGGGCGGTGAGCCGCGTCCGAGCGGGACCGGAGAGGTGCAGGAGATCGAGTGCCAGTTGGCGCTGCGGGCCATTGGCTACCACGGCATCCAGCTTCCGGGCGTGCCCTTCGATGATTGGTACGGGATCATCCACAACGAGGGCGGGCGCGTCATCGATCCCGACCGGGAGAAAGCCGTGGTCCCAGGTGCCTACGTGGTGGGTTGGGCCAAGCGGGGCCCTTCGGGTCTGGTGGGCACCAACCGCGCCTGTTCCTTCGCCACCGTGGACCTGATGCTCGAGGACGCACGGGGTCAGACCGCTCCGCACGACGAGGCGCACACGGCCGACGGAGCGCTCGCCTTTGTGAAGGCCCACCAGCCTGATTTCATCACCTTCGACGACTGGCAGAAGCTCGACGCGATGGAGGTCGAGCGTGGCCAGACGTGCGGGAAGGTGCGGCAGAAGTTCACCAGCGCGGCTGACGCACTCGAGGCGCTCCGCAGCTAGCTGACGCCGGGCTCGTCGGCGG
>JAFDJI010000069.1 GCA_019307545.1 Deltaproteobacteria bacterium
CGTTCGGCCTGTTCGTGGTGCCACATGGTGGCGGGGGGTCCGCGAGGCCGACGGCTGGCGGGGGGTCGTTCGGCCTGTACGCGGTACCGTTGGGTGAAAACGGGCAGTACGTCGTGCACACCTTCCCCGCGAGCCGCTAGTCGCCACCCTTGACGGTGCGGGTGGGGCGGCTACCCAGGTGCGAGCACACCGTGCCTACTGCGTCATTCCAGGGGCCGTAGGCCGTTTTGGAGGAACCGCCGGTAGTCCTCCAGGATCTCCTCGTGGTCGAAGGCGAGGGGAGGGAGCGCGTCCAGCAGGAACACCCGCGCCGTCTTCGCGTCGTCCCCGCCCACCGGCGTACCGACAGCGGTTCCCACGAAGGTCACCGACAGGGTGTGCCCGCGCGGGTCGCGGTCCGGTCGAGAGTAGACGTGGAGCAGGGCGCGCAGGGTGACGTCGAGCCCCGTCTCCTCCCGGGCCTCCCGCACCGCGGCCTCCTCCACTCGTTCGCCGACTTCCACGAACCCGCCCGGCAAAGCCCAGCCGTGGGGCGGGTTGCGGCGCTCGACCAACACCACCCCTCCCTCGACCTCGATGATGATGTCCACCGTCGGCGTAGGGTTGCGATGGGACACACCACCTCCCAAGGTGCGGAGATGCCAGGTTGCTCTCCGGGGTTCGAAACCATACTCGCCACGACCGGAGCGGCGCACACCGCATGACGTCCAGAGCACAGCAGAGGGTCGATCGCGCGCTGGCGGGGGACCGCCGCAGCCTGGCGCGCGCGATCACCCTCGTGGAGATGCGATCTCCGGGGGTCGGCACCGCGCTCGCCACCACGACGGTGCGGCGACGAGCGGGCCCCGGCGCCCCACACGTGGTGGGGATCACCGGCCCTCCCGGCGCGGGGAAGTCGACCCTGGCCGACCGGATCATCGAGGCAGCGGTGGCAGCACAGCAGCGGGTCGCGGTGGTCGCGGTCGACCCCAGCTCCCCCTTCTCGGGGGGCGCCATCCTCGGCGACCGGGTCCGCATGGGGCGGCACACCGGCAACGACCTGGTGTTCATCCGCTCCCTGTCGAGCCGGGGACACCTGGGTGGGCTCTCGGCCGCTTCGGCGGAGGTCGTGGACCTCCTCGACGCGGCGGGCTTCGACCTGGTGTTGGTGGAGACCGTGGGGGTGGGGCAGTCGGAGTTGGGGGTGATGGAGGTCGCCGACACCGTGGTGGTCGTGCTCACTCCGGAGTCGGGCGATGCGGTGCAGACCATGAAAGCGGGCCTGCTGGAGATCGCAGACGTCTTCGCGGTGAACAAGGCGGACCGACCGGGCGCGGACCGCCTGGTGCGCGATCTCCAGCGCTCCATCGAGCTGAATCAGGCCAAGGGCTGGCAACCTCCCGTACACGCCACCTCGGCAGCGGAGGGGCGGGGGGTGGACGCGCTGCTCGACGAGACGCGGAAACACCTGGCCTGGTGCGCCGGCGAGGGTCTGGAGACCTGGCGCACCCGGCGAGGCGACGCCCTGATCCGCCTGTACCTGGACCTGGTGGGCGAGGCCGCCCGAGCCGAGGCGCGCACGACGCTGGACGCCGGCTTGGAGGAGGCCATCCGCACCCACCGGATCACGCCGCACCAGGCTGCCCAGGGGAAGCGATGACCCCGAGTGCCGCGCGAGAGGTCCTGGAGGCGCTGGCGAAACGGGTGCCGGGCTCCGCGGGGCGGGTCCGACTGTCCTTCGAAGACGGACTCGCGTGGCTGCGGCTGGACAACCCAGAGGCCCACAACGCTGTCACCGTGAGGATGATGTGCGATCTGGCCGAGGCGGTGGAACGGCTCTCGTCCTGGAAGGGCCAGGCGGTGGTGCTGTGCTCGTCCACCCCGGGCATGTTCTGTGCCGGCAGCCACCTCGCCGAGGTGCAGTCCGCGCTCTCCCCTGGGGCGGCGGGACGCGACATGGCCCTGGCGATGGGAGCCCTCCTCGACCAACTCCTCACCCAACCCGCCCTCGTGGTTGGGGCAGTGGAGGGAACCGCCGTGGGGGGCGGCGCCGAGATCGTTACTGCCTGCGACTTCCGAGTGCTGCATCGGGACGCTCGGGTGCACTTCGTCCATGCCCGGCTCGGTGTGGCCCCGGGGTGGGGCGGCACGGGCCGCCTGGTCGCGCATCTCGGCCGTGCCGGCGCACTCCGGGCCCTGACCGCCGCAACACCGATGACCGCCGAGGAAGCGCTGGGTGCTGGGTTCGCGGACGCGGTGGTGGACGGCCCCGCCATCGACGGCGCGTTGAAGCTCCTGGAGCCGCTCCGTGCCCTCCCCGCCGCCGCAACCCGCGCCGTGAAGGCCCAGGTGGTGGCTGCGAACGACCCAAAGGCCCAGGCGGAGCGCTTCTGCGAGGTGTGGGGCGGCCCCGATCACCGCGCGGCCCTGGAAGCCATGTGGGCCAAGAGGCGTTCCAGGATCCAGTGAGACACCTGCTCGCCCTCTCCTTGCTCATGGGATGCCCGGGTCGCAATCCGCCGGTCCCTTCCGGGGAGCCACCACTGGTCCTGGAGAGTGCATCGTCGCAGGAGAACGGGGTGGAGCCGGGCGAGCCGGTCGACCCCGGCCCGTGGCAGGAGCCACGAGGATTGCGGATGGTGGTGCCCGAGGGGTGGTCTGGGCGCACGGGACCGACCGGCAGCAGCCTGCTCCTCTCCATCGCCCACACTGCGAGCGGTGTTCAGCTGGAGCTGTGGGCCTTCGAGATCTCGGGAGACATCGGCCCGCGCCCACGCCCGAACTGCGAATGGATGTTCGTGGACCCGGCCAGCCACCGCGCCGTGCCTGCGCTCACCCCCGCGGTCACCGCGACCTGCGTGTCGGAGGACCTCTTGGCCCCGGTGGTGCAGGGTTGGTACGGCCGGATCCTGGGCCGCGAGATCCACCTGGAGGTCGTCTACCCCCCAGGGCGGGTCGTGGAGGGCCGGCAGGTCGTAGAGCCGGTGCTGGCCTCGCTTACCAGCCACTGATGGGCATGGCCCCGGCGAATCACCTCCGGCGCCGCCGGAGAAAGGCGAACAGCGCCGGCGGGAGGAGGAGGAGGAGGCCCGGTGCGGTCGTGGTGCTGCACCCACCCTCGCAGCTCCCGCTCTCGCCGCAACCCCCGCTGTTGTCGTAGCCGACGGTGCCGACCAGGCCAAAGAGCCCGAAGAAGTCCTCCTGGGGACCGGTCGCGGCGTACTCCAGGTCCTGCACCCCGAAGCCCACGAAGGAGGGGACCGGGAAGGTGATGTCGGTGAGCAGATCGCCGAGCAGTGGGGTGAGCAGCGTCTCGAGCAGGGAGCCGAAGGCATCCTCGAGCTGATCCGTGTAGGCCGGCGCGATCTCGTTGTAGGTGATCGCGTTTCGGATATCGTCCGCGTCGAAGGTCACGTCGATGGTGAGCTCGCCGGTGGTGGTGTCGAAGTCGAAGTCCAGCCCGGCGTCGGCCTCCAGCTCGTTCCCGAGCATGCGGGCCATCCGGTAGTCGAGCTCGGCGTAGATATCGAGACCCATGTCCCGGATCTCGACGTTGAAGTCGTGGCTGCCAGTGGGGAAGGCTTCTGGCGGCAGGTGTGGGCTGGTGGAGATGATCATGGGGGCAGCCGAGGGGAACAGCTCCCCGTAGGCGTCCCGACTGAGCAGGGTGAGCAGGGCCGTGTTGATGGGAAGGGTCTCGGTCTCCTGCAGGTCGTAGCAGAGCAACCCCGCGTTCCAGGCGGCGAACAGGCCGCTGTTCACGAAGTCGTCGGACACCATGGCGCCGATGTGGTGGGGCGCGGTGACCCCAGCCGGTGCCACGCCGATGGGCTGCAGGGTGCCCGCGGTCTCCAAGGAGCCGGTGATGCCGTAGTCCGCCACGCAGGGGTGGGGCTCGGCCGCAAAGCTGCCCGACATGGCGAGGCGCGCTCCGGAGGGGGTGACCTGGATGTCGTAGGGCTGCAACGCGATGTCGAGGACCGTGCCCGCGATGTCCACCGACTCCTCGACCCTCGCCTGGGCGAAGGCGTCTTCGATCAGCCCCTCGATGTCGGGGATCAGGCTTTGGATCTGGGCGTCGATCTGGTCTTCGAGCAACCCGATGATCTCGCCGATGGGGTCGAAGCCGAACACCCCGCCCACGCCCTGGATGAAGTCGATCAGCTCGCCCAGGAAACAATCGTCCAGGTGCAGGTCGTCCCCACCCAGGTCCGTGTCCCAGTTCATGCGGGGAATGGTGACGTCCAGGTACCGCCCATCCGGACCGGTCCGGACCTCCAGGTACACCGAGGCGGAAAGCCCGACCGCGATGGCGTCGGTCCAGGCGTCGCACTGCTGGTCGATGCTCAGGCTGATGCCTAGATCGTTGATGCCCGCCTCGACGTATCCGTAGACCTTCATCGGGTCCCAGGACCGGTTCAGGGCGATGGTGGCGTTGGCGGACAGGGCAAGGAAGCCGTCCTCGGGCTGCAGGGTGACGTCATCGAGCTGGATGGAGGCCCACCCGTTCCAGATCGCGAACACGTACTCCCAGCAGGTCCAGCAAATCCAGCCGAAGATGGGGTCGCAGCAGGTGCCGTAGTCCGCCTCGTAGACGTTGTACCCGTAGGTATCGGTGGGCAGGGAGATGTAGCTCGGGACCAGGGTGGGGATCGCGTCCGAGAGGGCGTCGAACCCCTCCGGGGTCACGTCCAGGGTCGCGCCGTCGGTAAATGTCTGGCCGGAGGGCCACTCCGCCCGGGAAGTGGCCGGGAAGAGCAGGGACGCCACCAACAGCAGGGCGACGAAGAGGGAGCAGCTGCGCATGGTACGACCCCGATGATGGTCGGGTGCAGGTTGGAGGTCAGGATAGCGGCGGATCTCCGGGCTGTCAGCTTTCGTCGTCAGCCACCGGGCCCCGCCATCCGCGTCTGCACAGGTGCGCCTCCAGGAACGCTGCGCGCCGCGTTGCGCGCGCAGCCACGGGGGGGGCCGCAACAGCGGTGCGCGCGGCGAGCCCTCCCCAGTACCGATGGGTGTGCTCCATCCACGCGCGCAGCAGGGGATCGTCGCCTTCCAGCAAGCGGGGCCCCAGCTCCAGGGCCAGTCCGGTCGCGTTCTCCCGGCCGGGCACCGCTCGGAGCACCTCCGCGAAACGGTTGCCTTCCAGCGCCAACCCCTCGGCATCGATCCGCCATTCGTTCGCCGCCAACCAAAGGCGAAGCGCCCCCGGGTCGTCGGGCGCATGCGCCACCAGAACCCCGGGCCGGGGGCCGCGTGCCAGGACGCGCTGGATGGACCGGGCCCCGAGCCCGGCGATCACCGCCACCGGGACCTCCCGGAAGGGGGAGAGCCCGTCCGCGACCACCCACCGGATGTCCCGTCGGCCGATCCGGTGGGGCAGGCGCTCGGTGGCGATGGCCCCCAGCGCGTATGCGACGTGGCCGTGGTCGGCGCCGACGTCGATCACCAGCCGATCTCGGGGGCACAGCGCCACCAGCAGGCGGCGGCGACCCGCACCGCGGCGTTTCACGTGCGTTCCCGCTCCGGGGGTATGCGAGAGGGCGGGTCCGGATCCTCCCGAAGCGCCTCCCGTGCGAGGCGAGTGGTCATACGGAGCCGTTCCACCGCCCCCGGTGCGACCTCGCGGCGGGTGGCGATCTCTCCCAACACCGCGGCCAGGTCGTCGAGCGCGTCGTCGATGCGCACCAGGTCGCCTTGGAGGCGCTGCCGCCGCTCTTGCACTGCCTCGACGTCTGCCAGGGTGTGCGCGATGCGATCTCGCTCCTCGGCGGCATCGGGGTCGGACTCGCCCCGGGAGGACAGGGAGGCGAGACGGCTGCGAAGCTGGGTGGCATCCACCGTAGCCAGGGTTCCCTCCACGGTGGCCCCGATGCGCGCCAACTCGTCGAGATGGTGCTCCACGTCCTTGAGCGCGGCGCGCACATCCATGGCCGCAGTCTCAGGGATCTCGGCCTCCGCCAGGCGCCGCCGGAGCGACGCCACCCGCTCGCGACCGTGCATCAGCTCGGCGGGGTCCTTCCCCCCAGCGCGCTGGGCCTGCCAGGCCGCCAGGAAGCGGCTCCAATCATTGCGCTGTCCCCACCACTGGGTAACGGCGACCAGCCCGAACCCCGCGCACAGGGCCGCCACCAGCAACAGCGGCAGGAATGCAGCCAGTCCGAGGACCAACAGGCCCGCGGAGAGGGCCGTGAAGACCACCATGGCCAGCGGCCAACTCCACCCCGCCGGCTGCACCACCTGCACCGGCAGCCCGGTCTGGACGCCCAGGGCGCGCGCACGGTCGGATGCCTTGCTCTTGGAGCGGTGTGCTTCCAGCACCAGGGGCAGGCCGCTCCCCTGCAGCGCCTTCATCGCTTCCAGGGGCGCGCCGGCCCACCCCGCGGCGGCACTCCGGGCGGCAGGGTCCAGGGCAATCAGGTCCCGGGCGGGCACGACCACGCCAGCACGTGGGCGGGGCACATCCAGGCGGGTGTTCCCATCGCGCAGCGCTTCTCGCCCCTCGGCGGTCGCGGTCACCTTCACCTCTCCCGGCACCAGGGTCGCAGGCGTGATCCCGGTCCGCCTGCGTGCCAGGACGCGGAGATCGGGCACCTCTCCCGCCACCTCCTGTAGGAGGGGGAGGGCACCCGCCCGCTCACCCGGATCGGGGGAGAGGAGTCTCTGCAGGGCTTCGTCCAGGGCGAGGGGCATCCCGGTGATGTAGTTTCCTGCGGGGATCGGGGTTCCCGTCCCGCCACGCGCTGGTTGCGGATCCCGCCCGGTGGCGAGCCGGTAGAGGGTCACCCCGAGGCCGTAGAGGCCTCCCGCACCGCTGGCGTGGGCTCCGCCAAAAGCCTCCGGGGCCACCCACCGGGTGTCCTCCGGGCGAACGCGGGCCGCCGGTCGGCCTCGGGGCGCGAGCACCGGGTGTCCCCTGGCATCGATCCCGAGATCCGCCGCGTGCAGGGCGCTCCCCGTCGCGGGGCCCGCGGCCAGGACCGCCGGCACCAACCGAGCCCCGATGGCGGCGACTGCCGAGGGAGGGAGGGGACCGGCCACCTCGTCCAACGTGGCATCCTCCAGGGGCTCGCGCACCACCAGGCCCACCGGCCCCTCCCAGGTCGTGGCGTGCACGCGCACCAGCGCGGGATCGCGCGCGCGCTGTACCTCCCGGTGGACGTCGAGGAAGGCCTGGTTTGCGGCAGGAGGATGCACGGCGGGGGGTTGCAGCGCCAGAATGTCCACCGGCTCCCCCGTCTCGACACTCACGGCCCGCCAACGACCCACCGAAGGCTCCGCGGCGGCGGGCGCAACCACCTCCCACCGCTCGGCGATCCGGGAACCGACCTGCATCGTCACCGCCTTGGAGCGTCCTCGGCGTTCAGGGCTGGATGATGAGCTTGCAGGCCAACTGCCCCCTCGCAGAGTCCTGCGCGACCATCACCGACCCGTTTCCGTCACACCTGATGCTGAAGCTGATCTCGGCGGCCACGCCGCGATCGACCAGCACGGGCTTGAGCTTGTCCGCAACGTACATCGCGAGGAGCTGAGCCGATTTGACGGCGTTTTCGGTCGCCTTCTCGGGCTCGGGACGCTCCTCCAGATCGCTCTTCATGAACGCGCCGGAAGTCTCCGTCTCCATCAGCAACACGGTGTCGTCATCGAGATAGGTCGGGTAGAACAGGGTACACCTCCCTTGAGGGGAGGGAATGAGTACCACGGGGCGCCGGCGCTCGCCGCGCCGGAAACCCCCGGGGCCCCGCCCGCGCCCTCTCGCACCGGGACCCCACGAAGGGAGTCGAGGTCGACGTCGGGCGCCCCACACGCCTGGCCCCTGCCGCAGGAGGGCTTTTTTGTGGTATCTCCCGGAATCCTGCGGGAGGTGGACCTTGGCGACCACCATCACTCTGGAAGAGATCATCAACTTCCTCCTCGAGGCCCCGATGTTCGGGGACCTGGACGCGGCCGAGCTCTCCAAGATCGTGCACATCATGCAGATCCAAAGGCTTCGGCCGGGACAGGTCGTGTTCCGGGAGGGGGAGCGAGGGGACGCCTGGTACGTCTTGTACGAGGGCGACGTCGAGGTGCAGAAGGACACGGGTTTCGACAACAGCGTGATCGCTGTCCTCCGACCCCCCGCTTGCTTCGGTGAGATGGCCATCCTCGACGGCTCCAACCGGTCTGCCACGGTCCGGGCCACCTCGCAAGCGACGGCCTTCCGCTTCCCCCGATCGGATTTCACCGACCTCCTCGACGACGAGAACCTCGCCGCCTACAAGCTCGTTTACCAGATGGCTCTCGTGCTCGTGGATCGACAGCGGAAGACCACGACCGCCTTGGCCGAGCTGCTCTCGAACCAGGGGCCACGCATCCAGAAGGAGCTCGAGCCCATCGTCAAACGCTCCTCGGTCGCTGAGTGACCCAGATCCCCGACACCGTGCGGCCGGTGGTCGCACCCATGGACGCCCAGGACCAGTACGCGGAATGGTCCAACCAGGCGGGGCACGCCGCCCGCGAGCTGGCCTGTGTGTCCCTGTGGCCCGATCAGGCCCTCATCTGCTTCCAGGTGACCGAGGGAAGCACCCGCCGTTGGGTCCACACCGGCGACCTGGAACAGTGGAAGGTCGATGCAGAGGGTTTGGTGACCGTGGTTCGCGAGCGCAGCCGCACCGCCCTGGGACACTCCCCTCTGCGCACCCGGGTCCCAGACATGGATGCCTGGTACTGGGTGTCCGCCGAAGGTGATGGATGGGCCGCCGCGGGACTCCTCAACCCGAAGATCCTCGCGGAGCGGATGGGCGGCGCGCCGATCCTGGCCTCTGCGCCGGTCGTCGGGGCACTGATCGCCTGGCACCCCGGCGACGCCGAGTTGGACAAGGTGATGGCGGTCGGAATCCGGAAGATGTTCGAACGGGAGCCCTCCCCGGTGACTCCAGTGGTGCACCAGTGGACCGGCGACCGCTGGGTGCCATTCGGAGAAGCGGTGCCGAGTAGCGAACCAGACGCGCAGCCCTGATATCCTCCGGCCATGCCGCGTAGCGTCCGAATCATGGTTGGCCTGGGTTGCCTGATCGTCTTTGCAGCGGGGTGCCAGAAGCCCACCGCACCCGCGGTTCCCGGTTTGGAACCAGTTGCGGAGCGCGATCGACGCGGACGCGTGGTGATCGTGCACACCAACGACCAGCATGCCCAAATCCGCCCGTCGGCCGTCCCCGGCCACGAGGCTGCGGTAGGCGGCACCCTGGCGATCTCCGCCTGGGTGGAGGCGCTGGAAGAAGTTTGGGGGGAGGAGCGGGTGCTGGTGCTGGACGCCGGCGACCTCCGCTCCGGCACGCCGCTCGATGAGTACGTGGTGGACGGGGTGCGCGGCGGGGCCATGCTCAACCTCCTCGAGGTGGTCGGCTATGACGCCTGGACCGTCGGCAACCACGAGTTCGACAAGGGCCTCGAGGAAACCGCCACCTTCGTGGCCGCCTCACCCATCCCGGCGCTGGCGGTCAACCTGGATGGGCCCGACGGAAGGCCGGTGTTCCCGAACCTCGGAGCCACCGAGGTGCTGGATGCAGCCGGAGTCCGGGTGGCGGTCATCGGGGTCACCACGCCGAGCCTCACCCGGTACGTGAACGAGGATCTCGCCGGACTGGTGGTCGCGGACCCGGCGGCCTCGGTGCGGGGTGAGTTGGGACGTCTACCCGAGGACGTGGATGTCGTCGTCGCCCTGAGCCATCTTGGCCTGGAAGACGACAGGGCGCTCGCGGTGGCGGTCCCGGAGTTGGACCTCATCGTAGGGGGACACTCCCACACCCGCATGGAGGAGGCGGAGCGCATCGGGGACACCTGGATCGTGCAGGCCGGCTGCTGTTCCCGCGGCTTTGGCGTTTCGGTGCTCACCCCGAGCCCCGAGGGCACGGTGGACCTCGACTACAGACTGGTGGAGCCCGATCCGGACGTCCTGCCCGCGCGGCCATCCCCCGAGACCAGGGAGTTCGTGGCGCAGTGGGAGAGCACCCTGAACAAGGATTGGGGGGTGGTGCTCGGCGAGAACCTGTTCGGGTCACTGACCCGGGAAGGGACCGCGGAAAGCACGCTGGGCCGGTGGGTGTGCGAGACCCTACGCCGCGCAGCGGGAGCGGACCTCGGTCTGTACAACGGAAGTGGACTCCGTGCGAACATCCCCATGGGACTGGTGAGCCGCGAGACCCTGTACAACGTGTTCCCCTTTGGCAACGAGATGGTCGTCGCCACCGTCTCCGGGGGTGACCTGGTCTCCCTCGCGATACGGAACGCCACCGCTGTGGCCGACCCGGAGAGTGGATACGTGATGGAGCAGGATGGGCTCGCCTACACCTGGCGCAGGCACCTCGGCGCCGCAGAGTTGGTGAAGATCAGCGTGAACGGCGAGCCGGTGGATCGCGATGCGACCTACACCGTCGCCACCAACTCCTTCGTTGCGCGCCAGTGGAGCCGCTATGTCGGCGGCGCGCCACAAGAGGTGCGCGCCACGGGCCGGCGGGTGCGAGACATCGTCGAAGAACGGATCCGGGCCGAAGGCATCATCTCGGTCCCGCCGGTAGGCGCAACGCCACATTGAGGCGTTGCTGACGCCAGGCTGAACGGCTGAGACGCTCCACCCTCCTCGCCGCCTGCGGCGTTCCCTCCGCGTCGCGCTTGCGCGCAACGCGGGGGCCCCTGGCCTCGAAGCGGCCGTCGGGTTGGAGTGTCTCCGCCTTCGCCCGGCTTCGCATCGCCGTGGGTGGGTAACGCCTGCGGGGCGGAACCACCGAGCGTCGGGAATGGCCTGGAAGGGCGGATCCTGAGGTCCATTCGTTCGAAGACAAGGAGCAACGAGGGAAGCGTACATCGGTACGCGACCGAGGAAGCGACGCAGTATTCGGGCGAATGGACCAGGAGACGCCTATTCCAGGCTAGAGGCACTCGCACCACTTGCTGGACTCGGCCGAGATCATGCACAACTCGCGGGCCGCACCCGTGTCTTGGCCGGTGTCCTTGGCGAAGGCGTACCACTCGCGGGCATACTTCTTGGTGTCC
>JAFDJI010000482.1 GCA_019307545.1 Deltaproteobacteria bacterium
CCTCGGGATCGCCCCCCTTCCTGGCCGGCGGCTCCTCCGGGTTGCGCCAGGCCCACCTCGCGTCCGAGCCTCCGCCCCTGCGTCCCGACCTTCCCACCCCGGAGGACTTCGACCAGTGGGTGGCGCGATTGATGGCGAAGGACCCGCTGATGCGCTTTCAGAGCGCCGCCGACGCGACCTACGCCCTGCACCAACTCGGCGATCCCGTCAAGGACCGCGGGACCGCCCGATCTCCCATCAGCCTTCCCCCCCAGGAAAGCCACCACACCCTGGACGCGTCCCTGCTGGAGTGGGACACCGAATTACTGGTGAGCGACGGTCGGGACCGCGCCCTCGGCGGGCCTCCGGTCGACCCCAACATCGAACGGATGGCCGAGCGGCGCCCACCCACCATGCCGCGGCACTGGCGGATCCGCACCTCGGAACGACCTTCGATGCGTCTGGTGGGTGCGGGGCTCGGCCTGTACGGTATGCGCTCCATCCCCATCGTGGACCGGGAGGAAGAGCGAGACGAGTTGTGGGTACGCCTCTCGGAGGCGCGTTCCACGGGGGAAACCCGGGCGGTGGTGCTGCAGGGCGCGGCCGGCACCGGCAAGAGCCGGCTCGCGGAATGGCTGGGGGAGCGGGCCCAGGAGCTGGGCGTCGCCACCCTGGTCCGGGCAGTGCACAGCTCCGGTGGAGGGCCGGCAGATGGCCTGCCGCGACTGGTGCAGCGCGCGATCGCCTCCTTCGGCATGTCCCGCAGCGAGATGCTCCGCAGGGCGGAGTCCTGGCTGCGGCGCCGTGGGGTCACCGACGCCTACGAGTGGAACGCCCTCGTGGAGTTGGTGTGGCCCGCCACCGAGGCCGACATTCGCGGCGGAGCGAGGGAGATCCGGTTCGGGTCCCCCGGTGAGCGCTATGCCCTCATCCACCGCCTCCTCGCACACCTCTCGGGGGGCTTCGACGTACTGGAGGAGGACGACGAGCCGGTCCGCCGGGCCGTGATCGTGTGGCTGGACGACGTCCAGTGGGGACCGGACGCCCTCGGTCTCGCCCAGCACCTGCTGCGCAACGGTCTCAACCATGGCTGCCCGCTCCTGGTGGTGATGACCGTTCAGGAGGAGGCCCTGGAGGAGCGTCCCGCCGAGCAGACCCTCCTTCAGAACGTGCTCGCGGACCCCGGCGCCAGCCACATCACCGTCCACCCCCTCGGGCGAGGAGACCGGGCGAAGCTGGTGCAGAAGCTCCTCGGGCTCGAGGGCGACGTGGCGGCCCAGGTGGAAGAGCGCACCGGCGGCAACCCACTGTTCGCGGTGCAGCTCGTCGGGGACTGGGTGCAGCGTGGGGTGCTCGTGGTGGGGAAGACCGGGTTCCAGCTCCGGGAGGGAGAGCAAGCCGTCATCCCCGACGACATCCACCAGTTGTGGGTCGGACGCATCGACCGGGTGTTGGAAAACCGACCCACCGACGCCCGAATCGCCTTGGAGCTCGCCGCCCTGCTCGGGAACGAGGTGGAGGAGACGGAGTGGCGTGGTGCCTGCAACGTCGCGAAGGTGGCCATCCCAGCGGACCTGGTGGAGACCTTGATCAACCGGCGACTCGCCAACTCGCAGCCGGGCGGGTGGACCTTCGCCCACGGCATGCTCCGGGAGAGCCTGGCGCGCTCGGTCCAGGAGGCGGGTCGAGCCCTGGAGCTGCACGACGCCTGCGCCACCACCCTACAGATCCGCTACGACACCATCCGCCAGCCGGGTCTCGCCGAACGCCTGGGCCGTCACCTGTACCGGGCCGGTCGCCTGGAGGAGGCATTGAAGCCCCTGCAGGAGGCCGCCGCGGAGCGCCGCGCGAGCAGCGACTACGGCGAGGCGCTCCCACTCCTCGATCTGCGCGATGAGGTGATGGCACAGCTGGCGCTGCCGGATTCCGACCCGCGTTGGGGAGAGGGCCTGGTGCTCCGAGCCGACCTCCTCATCGGACAGGGTCGACTCGACGAGGCCGAGCGCATCGCCCTCCGCACCGTGGAACGCGGGGAAGCCCACGACTGGCGAGATCTCATCCCGCAAGCGCTGCGCCACGCGGGTGCGGTGGCGGCAAAGAAGGGTCAACTGGACCTGGCGGAGGAGCGCCTCACCCGGGGTAGGAACATCGCCAAGGAAACCCACAACGACGAGGAGGCCGCCAACGGCCTGCTTCTCCTGGGGGACATCTCCCGCCTCCGCGGCGACCCGGAGCTCGCGCTGCGCCGCTGCCGCAAGGCTCTGGCGCAGTTCTCGGTCCTGGGCGACGCCCGCGGGCAGGCCGACGTGTTGATCGCGCTCAGCGCCGCCTGTCGGGTGATGGGCGACCTACGGCGGACCGAGTCCTACGCTCGGCAGGCCATTCCCCTCTTCGAGCGGGTGGGCAGTCGATTTGGGGTGGCCTCCTGCGAGAACGCCCTCGGGGAGGTGCTGCGCAGCCGTGACGACCTGGAAGGGGCCGAGGCAGCCTATCGCCGGGCGGAGCAGCTGTTGCGGAACCTCGGCTCCCCCGAGCACCGCGTGCCCCAGCTCAACCTGGGGCTGGTGCTCCTCGCCCGCGGACACTTCGGCGGCGCGTGCACGGTGCTCACCGAGGTCCTGGAAGCCTTCCACCGCGGCGGTCGCCGGAGCCTCGAAGGGGCGCTGCACGTCTTCCTCCTCCCGTGCATGGCGGAGTCGGTGGACTGGAAGCAGTGGCGACGGCACATGCGCAACGCGACCTCCCTCTTGCAGGATTCGGGTTTTGTGGACGGAGACATCGCCTGGGCCGCGGAGCTGGGCGCCGAGCGTGCTGCCGACCGCGGAGCGGTCGTTGAAGCGCTGCGCGCATTAGATCTCGCGCTGAGCCAGTGGCGCGCGCTTGGGAATTCTGAACGGGTGGAAAAGGTGCAAATAACCATACTTCGCTTGAGCGAACGGATGGCGAGTACCGAGAATCGTTGACACTCGTGAGCCAACTATGAACACTGATTGTGGGGGCTCACTTGAGAGTTCGAAGCCTGTTGCTGTTGCTGGTCGCCGCTGGGTGTTCCGGCCCACAGGGTGGACCTGTCTCCACGGGTCCCGACGCGAACTTCCGAGGTTGGTGGGACAAAAACCAGGGACCGTGCGCTGACGGTGGTTGGGGATACATCAACGCGTCGAAGCCCGCTATCCACGTGCGGACGGATGGGTCCGACGCCACTGGCGATGGCAGCGCTGGAGCCCCCCTCCAGACCCTCGATCAGGCCATGGAGTGGGTCTACGCCGGGTGGCCCACCAAGCACATCGCCCTCGGACCAGGCACCTTCGAGGTCAACCTCGACGTGACCGGCGGGTCCGGGCGCGCGAAGATCAACTCCTTGTCCATCGAGGGGTGCTCCGCAGACGAAACTGTGCTCCACGCCGCCTCGGATGACCACTCCATCATCGAGGTCTCCGAGGCCAAGGCGGTTCGCGTCACCGGCGTGACCCTGGAGGGCGGCCGGCGCGCGCTGCGGGTACGCGACGGCGCCAAGGTGCACATGCGTCACTCGCGCATCGAGGGCTCCACCCTCGTGGCCGCGCTGGTCCAGGACCGCAAGTCACAGCTCTTCCTGCGGGACACCGAGATTTGGGACACCGTCCCGGAAGACAGCATCGGTTGGGGTGTCGCCGTCCTCGACGGCAAGCTCCACATGACCGACAGCAGCATCCACAAGAGCACCGGAATCGGGCTCTTCGCGGACGCCGCCAAGCTCGAGTTGACCGACATCGAGGTCCACGACACCCTGCCAAGTGGGCGTTTCAACGCGCTCGGCCGGGGCATCCACGTCCAGAATGGAAGCGAAATCACCATGACCGGCGGGTTGCTGCAGAACAACGCCGACGCCGGGATCTTCCTCTTGGACGTGACCAAGGCGATCATCGACGGGGTGATGATCGACATCACCTCGGCAGGCATCGTCATCGACTTCCCCTCCAC
>JAFDJI010000483.1 GCA_019307545.1 Deltaproteobacteria bacterium
GGATGATCGTCCAGTGCATGGTCACCGTGGCCCTCCCTGACGATGCCGCGAGTATATGCCGCGTTCGGCGAAGGTCTCCGACCGCCCGACTGCGTTGCCTATTCGCCATGGTCGAGCAGGGCGTCGAGCCGGTCCACCACCCGATCCGCGAAGGCGACCCAGTCCGCGCCCCGCTCGCGGCGGTCCACCAGCACCGTCGCCACCCCCGCCGCCCGTCCAGCGCGCAGGTCGTGCACGTAGTCCCCCACCATCACCGCATCGCCCGGGTCCGCGCCCCACAGGTCCAGCAGGCGCAGCACACCGTCGGGGGACGGCTTGTGGGCCGCGTCGTCCCGGCCCAGGACGAAGGCGGGGTCGAAGTACCCGTCGAGGCCCACCACCCGCAGGGTCTCCAAGGCGTTGGGTGCGGAGTTGCGGGTGAGCACCCCCAGCCGCGCGGCCCGGATGACCAGGGCGTCGAGCAACGCGCGGGCGTCGGGCTGCAGGCGTGCAGCGGCGGCGATCTCCCGCTCCCAGGCAAACAGCTGTGCCCTCTTCGGCGCCGCCGCGGCCTCGTCCAAGGCGTCCAGCGCCTCCAGGATCCCCACCCCCGCGGGGATGCCCAACTCCCGCCGCATCGCGTCGAAGTCGTGCGCGGGGACGGTGAGCGTGCCGTCCAGATCGAAGATCCAATGGTGGCGCTCGAGCAGGTCGTCGTTCAGCACGCCCAAACCCTACGTCCCACGGGTCACGGTCCGCAACGGGTGCGTATCCCCCAAACATCAGGGTATGAACCCTCGGTGGAGGCCACGGACGGTTGCCGATCGATTCCCAACGCAGCTTTGAGATCCTGGAAATCCCAGGTGCCGGGGCGACCGCCACGGTGTGCGTGGCCCGCGACGACACCGGCCAGATGGTCGCCCTCAAGGTGCTCCGGGAGGACTTCGCCGGGGACCGGGACGTGCTCACCCGAACCCGCGACGAGGCGCGGATGCTCCACCGCCTCGACCACCCCAACATCGTGCGGGTGAACGGGCTGCTCAGCCGCGGCGGGCGTCCGGTCGTGGTCATGGAGTGGGTGGAGGGCTGCTCGCTCCGGAAAGTGCTCGACCACACCCGTGCGGCGCTGCCCATCGCGATCGCGGTGGAGGCCGCGAGAGAGATCGCCAACGCCCTCGAGGCCGCCTTCAACTGCCCTTCCGCGAAGAACGGCGAGCCGATGCGGATCGTGCACCGCGACGTGAAGCCCACGCACATCCTGGTGTCCGTGGATGGGCGGGTGAAGCTCACCGACTTCGGAATCGCCAAGGGGGTCTTCGAAGATCGCGAGGCGGTGTCGCTGTACATGGTGCACGGGTCCTGGGGGTACATGGCGCCCGAACGGCTCAACGACGAGCCCGACACCCCTGCAGTGGATGTGTATGCATTGGGGCTCACCCTGTTCGAGTTGGTCACGGGAAAGCCCATGGTCATGTCGCGCCATCCCTACAAACACGACCGGGCAATGCGCAAGCAACTCACGTTCCTCCAGCCCTCGGGGGTGGACCCGCAGCACGGCGAGGCGCTCCGTGCCCTGGTGGAGCGTATGTGTCGGTTCGAACCCGAAGAGCGTCCCACCCCAACAGACGTGGCGCAGGAGCTGACGACGTGGCTGGAGAGCGCCGGGCTCGATCCCGACCTACCGGCCTTCGCCCGCGAGGTGATCATCCCCCTGCGCGAACGGCACGAGCGCAAGGCGCCCCAGGATCACCCCGCCTGGTCCGAGGTGCAGTTCCTGCATGGCGAGGCCCCGACCCCTCCCCCGGGAGCGGACGACGAGCCCACCCAGGTCGACACCATCCCGCCACCTCCCCCCCGGATGGACAAGGAGGCGCTCGACGCCCTGCTTCACGATCGCATCACCAAGCCGGATTGGAGTCGGGATCTCGACGAGCTGAAAGTGGAGTTCCGAGGGCGTAAGGACTGGTCGCTGGGCCCATTGCTCGCGGTCATCGATCGCGCATTGCTCCCGTGGTGGGACTTCTGGAGCAGCCCAGTGCGGACGGACCAGGTGGTCGCCGCCCTGGAGCTACTGCAGGATAGACCCGAGCCCGCGGTGCTGGCGCGCGCCCGCCGGCTTGCCGAGAGCCGCTCTCCCAGGGTGGTCGAGGCGGCGAAGCGTGTGCTCCAGGCGGGGGAAAACGGCAACGACCGGTAGGGTGATACACACGGACGCCGGGAGGTTCTGGTAGCCATGGCACGTAAGAAGACGGTCTCGGTCATCGGCAGCGGCGGACTCTCACCCCGCGACCCGCGTGGGGCTCTCGCCTACGAGTTGGGGAAGGCCCTGGTCGACCATGGCTATGTGGTGGTCTGCGGGGGCCTCGGCGGGGTGATGGAGGCGGCTGCGAAAGGAGCCCGAGCCTCGGAGCATCACCGCCCCGGCTCGGTCATCGGGGTGCTCCCGGGCGACACCGCCGCAAACGCCAACCCCTACCTGGACATCGCGCTGCCCACCGGGCTCGGCCACCTTCGCAACAGCATCGTCGCGCGCTCGGACGCGGTGGTCGCGGTCGGCGGAGGCGCGGGGACGCTCAGCGAGATGGCCCTCGCCTGGATCTTCGACCGGGTGGTGCTCGCCTACCGGGTCGGCGGCTGGAGCGGCGAGATGGCGGACCGCCCCATCGATGGGCGCCGGCGGTTCCCGGACAATCCCGAGGACCGGGTCTACGGGGTCGACGCTGCGGAGGAGGTGATCTCGCTCCTGGCGCGCCTGCTCTGAGCCAGGGGGATGTCGCGCTCGTGCCCCATTGGACACCGGCTAGCCGTCGAGGCGTTCCGCCAACTCCCGATCCATGAGATGCGACACCCGGACGTTGGACAGGGCCGCCAGCAGGTTGCCCTTGATCTTCGGGTTGTCCGCCTCGAGCATCGAGAGCAATCCCTTCACCCGCTGGCGGTACAGGGTGGGCTGCGAGCCGCACAGGCCGCAGGGCACCACCGGGAAGCCCATCTCCTCCGCGAAGGCGGCGATCTCCTCCTCGGCGCAGTACACCAGCGGTCGGATGATCGTGTTCCGGCCGTCGTCGCTCAGCAGACGGGGGGGCATGGCCTTGATCTGGCCCGCGTAGAGCAGGTTGAGCAGCAGGGTCTCGATGATGTCGTCGCGGTGGTGCCCGAGCGCGATCTTGGTCGCACCCAACTCCACCGCAGCTTCGTAGAGGATGCCGCGCCGCAGCCGGGAGCAGAGGGAGCAATAGGTCTTGCCCTCGGGGACCTTGTCCAGGACCACCGAGTAGGTGTCCCGTCGGAGCATCCGGTGGGCGAATCCACGTGACTTGCACCACTCCTCGATGCGGTGCTGCGGGAACCCGGGCTGCCGCTGATCCAGGTTGACCGCGATCAGGTCGACGGCGAAGGGGACCCGTCGCTGCACCTCGGCGAGCAGGTGCATGAGCACGTACGAGTCCTTGCCTCCGGACAGACAGACCATGACCCGGTCGCCAGGCTCGACCAGGTCGAACTCGCGGTTGGCGCGCGTCACCAGGTTGAGCAGGCGCTTCTCGAGGCGGCTCATCGGGGTCCTCCTGAACGGCGCCCCTAACCTGGCGGCATCCCCCCGGTCCGACATCGCCGCCCCTCGACTAAGATGCGCCCATGATTGCACTGCTACTCACCTTGGCGTTGCACGGTGCGCTGGCCCAGGAGCCGGAGGCGCCACGAGGCTACGAGCGGGTGCTCCACGACGCCCGCCCGGTCAACAGCACGTCCTTCACCTACCCCAGCATCGCCAAGGCGCTGCGCCTGCCGCCCGTCACCTGCGACGTGGAGGTCATCGTCGGCCACTTGGGAAGGGTGGAGGAGGTCCACCCGCTGAAGTGCCCCGACGCCTTCGCCGAGGCGGCCACCGCCGACATGGCGAAGTGGCGCTACACCCCCGCGCTGGTCGAGGGTGCGCCCATCCGGTTCATGTCCCCGCTCC
>JAFDJI010000070.1 GCA_019307545.1 Deltaproteobacteria bacterium
AGGGACGATGGCGCGGCGCCCCGTCAGTCCGGGAAGACCTCCCACTTGCCGTGCCGCTCCAGGAGGGTGGCAGAGAGCGCGTACAGTTCCCCCGCTCGGCTCGTCACCGCACCGGCCGCCTGCGAGAAGGCCGCGGTGTCGTCGTGGACCGTCTCCCCGGCGATGACCCGGATGTTCTCCGCCTGAGCGAAGTAGAACCGGAACTCCCCCCGCCTGGGATCGTCGACATACGCGAAACGGAGCGCGCCATCCGAGCCGAACAGGTACTCGCCCCGCCAGGCCATCGCCGCGGTTTCGCTGGTATGGACGATCTTCGCCGGCCGATCGTCGAGCTCTTGGCCTTCATCCTCCGAGAAGCGCCAGAGACGCACGAAGCGGAGGGTCTCCCCGTAGTTGCCGACCGCCGGGTAGGGGGTGCGAGTCGCGTTGTAGTCCACCTCCAGGGTCACCGCGTTTCCCGCAGCGATGGCCTTCGCGACCGCCTGGGAGTGGGCGCGGATCTCGAGCACGGCGGGCGGATCGACGGCGTGGGCCACCGCCATCCAGGCCACGGTGAGCAGCAGGGTCGGAGTCATGGGCACTCCCGGGAAGGGTCGGCGCGATCGATTATCGCCGAGCCGCGCGGAAGCGCGCATGCACCTCGTAGGCGAAGTTGTCGAGAAGCTCCGAGTCCACCGGATCGCCGTTCAGGGGAAGGGTGAGTGACAACAGGCCCTCCCGCTCATGGGCATGGAACAACTGTGCCTCGGCGACCTTGTTCGGCATGCACTCCAGGGGACCCACGCTCACCAGACCGTCGATGTGGCCTTCCTGCCACTCGTGCACCGGTCCGCCCACGGTGAGCACGGCCTCGCCCTCCAACTCCTCCCGCACGTAGGGGCCTGCGGCGAAGATGGCCTCTTCGACCCGCGGACGCTCGGGCCATTTCAGCGGCACCGCGGCCGCCTCGTAGAGCACGTTCGCGATCCGGGTCTTCGCCGCCTTCTTGAAGCGAGGCCCGATGCCCGTGCGACCGCCCACCTTCAGCCAGAACCAGTCGCAGTACTCCAACCACTCGTGGATCGGTGCCAAGCGCGCCCGGATCCCGCGCTGGGTCAGCCGGTCCAGCACGAAGTCGTTCGCGAAGGGGTCCATCCGCACGTAGATCTCGCCGGCCACGAACACCGTGGGCACGGGACGGTCGCCCTTCACCGAAGCCAGTTCGCGAGCGGCCCGGGCGAGGAGGTCTGCGAGGCCGAAGAGCCGGCCGGAAGCGACTTCCCAGAGGAGCGCAGGCACCGAGAGCTTGGCAGGGGACCGAACCTGCTCCAGCACTGCATTCAGCGCTGCGGCTTGGCGACGGTAGATCTCCTCGGCAGCGCCCGGCCGGGTCTCGGTGGGTCGGGCGTCGTAGTAGGCCTGGGACAGGACGTCATGGGCGACGGCTCCGGCGTAGAGCAGTCCCTCGGCGCCAGGGGGCACCCCGTCGAAGTAGTCCTTGTCGTGGGGCGAGAAGATCTTGACCCGGTCCTTCAGACCGAGCCGTTCCAGCACGATCTTGTGCAACAGGTGGTAGACCCCGAAGCGGCACGGCCCACAGGTGGTGGGCATGAAGAACACGAACTGATCCTCGCTCTCCTGCTCGCCCTCGAGCCGTTGGAGGAGGCTGCCGAGGGTGATGCACATCGGGACGCATTCCTTGCCCGAAGTGTGTCGTCGGCCCAGGCGGACGGCTTCTCGATCGGGCATGGGCAGGCACTCCGCCTTCAACCCCAGCCCCCGGAGCGGGGCGGCAGCCCCCTCGGCGCCCGGCCCCATCCGGGGCACCAGGAGCGTCTCCCCCTGGCGGCGGATGTCCGCCATGGTCGCCTTGGATTGCGTCATGTCGGTGAAGCGGTTGGCGCGCTGTCGACGTGAATGACGCAGGTCCTCGCGCACGCAGAACAGAAACGCCTCCACCCGGGTCTTGGTGCCCGCGTCGCCGGCGTGTCCGTCCGTCTCGATGATCGCGAAGGGCCTGCCCTCCATCACGTAGCTGTAGAAGTGGAGCCCGAAGCTGTCCGGTCCGCAGGCGTAGTTGCTGCACCAGATGCTGTAGATGCCGGGCGTGCGGCGGATCTGGTGGGCTGCGCGCAGGCTGCGCTGCACGAAGGCCCAGTAGATGTCCCGGAAGACGGGGACGTCCTCTTCCACCGGGTAGCAGTCCACGGGGATGGCCATCGCCCCCTGCTCGCGCAGGATCGAGGGCACGTTCGAGTTGAGCACGTCGTTGTGGATGGTGTAGGCGCGCCCCAGCACCACAACCGGCGTGATCCCCCGGGTGGTGCAGAACGCCAGCGCGCGGTGGCCGATGCCCAGGCACCGGTCTTCGAAGGCCCGCTGGACCCGATGCGCCTCCTCGAAGGGCGCCATCCACTCCTCGCCCTCCACCCCGAGGTCTGCGGCGATGCGCTGGCAGCTGGCCACGAATTCCCGCGAACCCATTCCCTCCCGGCCGAAATCGACCACCGGAGACCAAACCCGTCCCGCCTGTTCCCCGAGGTTCGCACCGGTGATGTCGGCACTTCCCTGGACCACCGGACAGAGCACTGCCCGCTCCTCGTCACCCGCCGGCGTCAGGGATCGGATCATGGGCAGGAACAGCCGCTCCTCGCCCGCCTCCGCCATGGTGCTCACGACTCCCTGGTAGAGCTGCATCGGAGCGCAGAAGGGGACGTTCGCCTCCTCGATGCCCCGCTTCAGCTCTCGGTGGCCACCACCACTGTGCACGACCGGATCGAGGCCAAGCTCGAAGAGGAAGGTGGCGAAGAACGGAAAGAGGCCGTTGATGTGGAACTGATCGGTGAGCGCGATGCGCGGACGGCCCCGGTCGGCCGACACCCGCTCCCGCACCTCGGCCAGGAGGCTCGCCCGCTCGCGAAACGGGTCGGGGGCGCGGTCCGGGAGCTTGTGTTTGCCGGTCCCGCGGTCGTAGAGCGAACAGCTCCCACCCCACAGAAACCGGCGACGCCGCCCCTCCACCACGGTGGCGAGGCGGTCGATCCGGCACTTGTTTCCCGATCCGCCGCACCCCCTGGTCGCCTTGCAGATGAAGACGTCCTTGCCCTCCACCCGCGCGTCGAGGAAGCGCTGTGGGTCGATCGGCGGGCGGCTTTGCACCTCTACCTCGCCGAGGGTGAGCAGCGCGATGCCGAGTGCACCGACGCCGCCTGGCTCGGGGGGCACGATCACCTCGCTTCCCGTCTGGCGCGCCACCGCGGCCGCGAGCGCGTCTGACGAAAACGGCATGCCCTGGGTGAAGATCACCTGCCCCACCGACCGGCTCCCCTTCACCCGGTTCAGGTAGTTCTGGACGATGGAGTCGTAGATGCCGGCGATGATGGTCTGCTGTTCGACGCCCAACGCCACGGCCTCGTCGATGATCTCGGCCATGAACACCGAGCAGTGCTGACCCAACGAGACTCCGCACTGCGCGTTCATCGCCTCCTGCCCGAGATGGACCACGTCCTCGATCCCGGCGAATTTTCGCCCCTGCTCTTCGATGAAGGAGCCCGTGCCGGCGCTGCAGGCTTCGTTCATGGCGGCGTCTACCACCCGCCCGTCCACCAAGCGGATGTACTTGGCGTCCTGGCCGCCGATCTCGAAGATGGTGTCCACCCGCTCGTCGTAGGACAGCGCGCCTACGGCGTGGGCGGCGATCTCGTTGAGGATGAACACCGACTCGGGGCCGTAGCAGGTGGCGAGGAGCGATCCCACGATCTCCCGTCCGCTCCCGGTCACTCCCGTGGCCAGCACGGGGTGGCGCGCCGCCGGGCTCTCGGTGAAGCGCCGCATGAGGACCTGAGCGGCACCGACCGGGTCGCCGTTGGTGCTCACGTAGGAATGCCAGGCTGGCCGGCGGGACGTGGCGTCGAGTGCCACGGCCTTGGAGCCGGTGGAACCCATGTCGAAACCCAGGACCAGTTGGCTTGGCCCCGTGGGCTCGACCAGCGGCGCCGCGGGCATGCGATGGACCTGGTCCAGGTACTGCGACAGCGCCGGGACCCGCTCCAGGTCGGCATGCGTCACCGGGGTGAGCAGGTGGGCCCGGCTGGGGACCTCGATGGGGTCCTCCGCTGCGGTGACCGCGCACCCCAAGGCCTCCACGAACAGGGCGTCTTCAGGATCGACCTCGAGCAGGCGCTTCTCGTGCCGGGCCAAGAAGCGTGCAAAGTTGTCGCGGATGCGGCGAGAGCGGGTCACGCCCCCCACCAACAGGACGTCCCTGGGGCAGGTGCGCGGGTTCACGAGCACCTGGACGTTCTCGCACACCGCATCGTAGAGGCCGGCCAGGATCCGCGCGCGGTTCTCACCCTTGTTGGCCAAATGCGTCATGTCCGTCTTCAGGATCACCGGACACCGCCCGGACAGGGGTGCTGGATCCTCGACGTCAACGCACAGTTCGCTCGCGGCCTCGATGTCCAGGTCGAAGCGCTCGATGAGCTGACGCAGGAAGTTGCCGGTGCCCTGCGAGCAGCGGGAGTTCTGGCGGAACACGGTGATGTCCCCGCCCCGCAACTCGAGGACCGAGAATCCGTGTGCGCCGATGGAGATCACGGCGCCCGGCCCGTGGTGGCACAGCCACGCGAAGCCGCTCGCCTGGGCCTGCTTGGTGGGAACCCGTGGCAGCGCGACCATTCGGCTCGATCGACCGCTCGCTGCGGCACCATCGAGGCTCTCCAGGTCCCAGTCCGACAGGGCCTCGAGCAGAGCGGCAGCGGGATCCTTGCCGTGTTCGACCAGGGCTCGTCGGGTCCAGACCAGGTCCGGGCCCTGGCGCGTCAACTCCACCAGCTTGATGGTCTCTGCCCCGACGTCGATTCCGAGATAGCGGAGCGTCATCACCTCCTCCCTCCGCGGCCAGGCCCGCCTCCAGGGCGCGGAAGACGCATCATCTCACGAGTCCGTCCACAATTGGTCCGCATCCTTCGCACCGACGCTGTCGCGGCGACCGGCGCAGGGGTGCTCGTGCTGGTGTGGGTGCTGCTTCTGGTCGCGGTGGCGCTGGGCCGGGTGCCTGGGGAGGCGACCGAGTTCCTCTCCTTTGCCGGCGGCGACCCGTGGCCGCTGCTCCTCACCGCCGCGGGGACCCTGGGTGGCGGCCTGGTGTGTGGGCGGCGGGTGGTGCGAATCCGCAGGGTGTTCGCGCGCGGCGTGGTGGTACGGGGCCAGGTGGAGGCCACGCATTTTCACCGTGGGCGAGGTCGGATCACCGTCGCGTATTGGTTGGATGGGCAGCGCCACAGTTCCTGGGCGCCCGTACGCGGCACCCGCGAGGTCCGGCGGCTGGCGGCCGGCGACGAGGTCGACCTGGTGGTCCTTCCGGACGACCCGGGGCAGGCGTTCATCCGCGACCTCTACTGCTATGATCGACGGGATTGAACCCCTCCACCGGGAGAAGTCGATTCCGAATTCCCGCCGAATGCTACGGGTCTGGTTGATGTGTTCCCTGCTCCTCTCGCCGGCGGTGGCGTGTGCGGGCGACGAGCCCGCGACGGACCCTGTTCTCGCGTCTGAGGAGAGCCGGGCCCCAACCCCGGAGGACGCGTACCAGGACCTTCGCCACCGCATGGTGCGGACCCAGATCGAGGCTCGGGGGCTGCGGGACCCGGAGGTGTTGCGGGCGATGCGGACCGTCCCGCGGCACCGCTTCATGCCGGAGTCGACCTGGACTTCCGCCTACGCGGACTTCCCGGTGGCCATCGGTGAGCAACAGACCATCTCCCAGCCGTACATCGTTGCGTTCATGACCGAGTTGGCCCGGGTGGGACGGGGCGACAAGGTCCTCGAGATCGGGACTGGCTCTGGCTACCAGGCCGCGGTGCTCGCCGAGGTGGGGGCACAGGTGTACAGCATCGAGATCCTGGAACCCCTGGCGAAACGGGCGCGCCAAACGCTCGACGACACCGGGTACGGCCGGATCCACACCCGGGTCGGAGACGGCTACCGGGGCTGGCCCGAGGAAGCACCCTTCGATGCGGTCGTGGTGACCGCGGCGCCTGGCCACGTCCCTCTGCCCCTCAAGGAACAGTTGGCGGTCGGGGGGCGGCTGGTCATTCCGGTGGGTGGGCGGTTCCGCCAGGAGTTGATGGTGATCGAACGCACCGAACGTGGCTTCCGGGAGGAGTCCGCGCTGCCGGTCCTCTTCGTACCCATGACCGGCGAGGCCCAGCAGAAGTAGGGTTCGCGAAGGTCGGGAG
The DNA here is from genome assembly GCA_019307545.1 of Deltaproteobacteria bacterium. Taxonomy (GTDB): domain Bacteria; phylum Myxococcota_A; class UBA796; order UBA796; genus JAFDJI01. Next base: position 6,219 of record JAFDJI010000070.1, read on the forward strand.
ACGGCCCCGAGGCGTGCGCCACGTTACAGACCCGGCTCCGGGGCGCGGAGGATCGGCATGGCCGAGCAGGATTTCGAGTGCTTGAAGCTCGCCTTCACCTACCACCTGTCCTACCAGGTGGCCGATGCGGATGGGCGGGTCGATCCATCGGAGGCCGCCTTCCTGGACGCACACTTCCCGCGGACCCGGCTGGGGGCGTGCGGCTTCCTCGACGCGGATGGGGCGTTCACCGAGACCTACCGCGAGACCGTCGAACAAGCGCTCCGCATCCTCCCCCAGCGACTCGGTCAGGACGAGAAGCGTTCCCTGATGGAGGTCGTCCGCCAGGCGGTATGCTCGGCGGAGGGGCGCGACGAACGGGAGTTCAACGTGCTCATCGTGGCGGCCCGTTTCCTCGGACTCGACCCGGCGGAGTGGACTGGAGACTGCGACAGCCCAAAGGAGTAGCGCAATGCGACCCGAACTCGACGACCTGGCCAACCGGTTCAAGGTAGCCTTGGGCACCCGAGGGGCGAACCAGGTGGCAGCCCCTCCCCCGGCTCCGGTCGTGAAACAGAAGGTCACCCCCGCGGCCAAGCCCGGGAAGGAACGCAAGGTCCGCTTCGAGATCGCCGAGAAGGTGCGTTGCGACATCCTCGCCTACTCCGGGCTCAACTGCTCGGGGCAACTCACCGTCGTCCGGGTGTACCCGGACGGAAAGCACAAGCGCGACATCAAGATTTCGGAGCTTAGCTCGGTGATGATCGCCGGCCCGATCGGGACTCGCCTTGTGTTTGCCACTGGCACGGGAGACGACTGGGAGGACCATCCCTGGCGCGCCGTGCGGCTGATGAAGGGGAAGTCCTGGAAGGCCAGGAACGGGAAGCCCGCGGTGAAGGTCATGGACCTGGACTACCTCGACCCCCCCAAGGCCTATCGCACCAACACCGAGGTGCAGGTCACCTTCCCTCAAGTGGAGCGACTGGAAGACGGCGACGATTGGACCTTCGGTCGCGCGGGGTCGATCAAGGGCAAGGTGCGGGTGATCTACGTGGACAAGAAGTAGCGGTCTGCTTCCGTACACGGGGGCGCGGGGCGAGCCTTCGAAGGGAGCCTACCGCCAGCGCCGGAGCTGCGAGGCCTCGAAGGACCAGTGCGGGAGCGCGAGACCGTCGTCCCACAGCCACCAACCGTCGACCGGCCCCAACTCGACGTGGAAGCTCTGCGCGGGCATGAACCCCTCGCCGACCAACAACAACAGCTCGTCATCTCGCTCCGCCACGTCGAGGAGCACCACCGCGTGCCCGGGCGAGCCGGGGTCGACGAGCAGGTCTCCGGGCCGCGGCGTGTCCGCCTCGACCGTGTCCAACACGAGCGAGCGGGTACCCGCCCAGGTGAACACCGCCGCCAGGTAGGCCTCCCACCCCCCCTTGGTCCCCGGACGCCAGTGCAGCCGGTTGTCGGACTCGTAGGGCCGCTCGCCGCCCTCCCAGCGAGACCACGGCATGGGGTCGCCCGAGGTGGCGTGGAAGGAGACCTCGTCGCCCTGGATCCTCAGCCACTCTGCGCGCAGGCGGATGGCCGAGTCGGCGCACTGCTGCAGGTCGCCCGGCACCAAGGGGAGCCGGACCACCCGCGCGTGATGGGCCACCACCGCACCATTGTGGGTCCGCACCGGTTCGTCGGCTGGCGCGAGCTCCAAGGTGCCCAGCCAGGCACCGAAGCCATCGGGAGGGGTGCGCACCGCCCCGGCGGGGGGTGGGAAGGCCTCGGCGACGGCGACCGGGCCGTTGGCGGGTGGCCCGGGTGCAGTGCCAGGTTCCGCCCGCGGCATCTCGCCGCACGTCACAAGGAGCAGGAGCAACAACATGGAGGGAGGGACCTCGCCAGGCGGCCTCAGGTTCCCTCGTCTACCCAATCGTGTCGAGTGTCCCGCTGCCTCAGCCGAGCAGTGGGCCGGACGCGGGTCATTACTCCGGTCATGTGACGTCCCAACTTGGAGGCGTCCGCCTCATCGGTATCGATGTGCATCTCCAGCTTGTAGGAGTCCCCCACGCGGATCACCACTTCGCCGAAGGTGATTTCATGCCCCTTGTCGTCGATGGACACCTCCACCACGTCCAGGTGCTGTACCCCGAGCCGCTCCGCGTCCTCCGCGGTCATGTGGATGTGCCGCTGGTGGCACATCACCCCCTCGGAGGTGGTGTAGTCGCCCCCGGGTCCGCGAATGGTGATGCCGGGGGTGCCGTCGATGTCGCCGGATAGCCGCACCGGGGCGTCGATCCCCAGGACGAACTCGTCGGTGCGGGAGATCTCCACCTGGACACGCTCCCGCAGCGGACCGATCACCCGCGTGTCTTCCACGTTTCCCTTAGGGCCCACCAGGGTGACCCGTTCCCATGCGGCGAACATCCCGTGTTGGGAGAGTTGCTTCTCGACGTGTAGCTCGGAGCCGTGCCCAAACAACGCGTCCGCCGCCTCTTGGGTGAGGTGCACGTGGCGGGCCGACACCGCGATCGGAATGGCGAAGTCGCTGGCGACCCGGTGCTGTTCCTGGACCACGGTCACCACCTCGCGGGCGATCTGGCGCTCGTCGTCGGTGGCCACCACGAGGAGCTTCACCCGGCTGTGGGCGGAAGAGATCTCGGCCACCGGGTTCTCCACCCGGTCCACCCTTGCATCTCGGTTGCGATCCTCGTCCAGGTGAGCACCGAGGAACTCGAGTCGCTGACCGGCGCGATGGCGGATGAGGGCACTGTTCTCGCCGATACCCCCAGCGAAGACGATGGCGTCCACGCCTCCCATCACCGCGGCGTAGGCGCCGATGTACTTGCGCAGGCGATGCGCGAACACCTGGAGCGCGAGGCGGCACCGCTCGTCCCCTTCGGCCGCGCGTTCCTCGATGTCGCTCATGTCGCTGCCGACACCGGAGAGACCCGCGAGGCCCGAGTCCCGGCTGAGGAGATTGTCGAGGGCGTCGGCATCCAGGTCCCCGTCCCGCAGCAACGCCAACAGGATTCCGGGGTCCAGGTCGCCACACCGCGTGCCCATCACCAGCCCCTCCAGCGGGGTCATGCCCATACTGGTCTCGACCGAGCGGCCGTGTTCCACCGCGGTGATGCTGCACTCGTGGCCCAGGTGACAGGTGATCAGGCGCAGGTTTCGGGGATTCTTGTCCAGGAACTGCGCGGCTCGTGCGGTCACCCAGGAGTGGCTGGTGCCGTGGAAGCCATAGCGGCGCAACCCCCGGGACTCGACGATCTCCTCGGGGAGGGCATAGGCGCGGGCACGCCTGGGTAGGGTGGCGTGGAAGGCCGTGTCGAACACCGCGACTTGGGGCACGTCCGGGAGCAGGTGGCGGGCGGCTCGGATGCCAGCGAGGTTCTCGTGGTTCTGGAGCGGCGCGAGGTCCGATACGTCCTCGATGGCCGACTCGACCTCGTCGTCGATCAACATGGACATGGGGAAGCGCGTTCCGCCGTGGGCGACGCGGTGCCCGACGCCACGCAGTGGCTGGCCGCCGAGGCGCTGCTTCACCTTCGGCAGGAAGTGGGCGAGCGCCTCGTCATGACTCTCGCCGGGGCAGAACTCCTCGGGACCGTCGTCGATGAACAGCCCGGTCCGGGGTTCGCCCAACCGTTCCACGCGCACGCGCACCAACCGCTCACCAGTGCGGGGATCGATGACCGCCGCCCGGATGGAGGAACTACCGCAGTCCAGGACGAGTATGTTCATGAGGAACCCATTATAGGGGTGCATCGGAGAATCCACCCCCGGGGACAGGAAGGAGCTCTCCATGAAGGCGATCCGGTTCTGGCTCAACGACCAGCTGGTGGAGGAGTTCGCGGCGCCACCCACCACGACGCTCCTCGAATACCTTCGCTCCCAACTCCGCCTTACCGGCACCAAGGAGGGCTGCGCCGAGGGAGATTGCGGCGCGTGCACCGTCGCCTTGCTCGACGCGGAGGCCCCTGGCGGGCCCACCTACCGGGCCATCAACTCCTGCCTGCTGCTCCTTCCCATGTTGCACGGGCAGCGGGTGTACACGGTGGAGGCCCTGAAGCGCGGGTCGGTCCACCACTTGGTCCAGAAGAGCTTGGTGGAGCACCTGGGATCGCAGTGCGGCTACTGCACTCCGGGCGTGGTCATGTCCCTCTTCGAGGCCTGCTACCGCACCGACCTCGACGCGGCGTGGAAGCTGGACGACCAGATGTGCGGCAACCTGTGCCGGTGCACCGGATATCGGCCGATCCGGGATGCAGCCGTCGAGATCGCTGGCGCTCGACCCGATGATCACTTCGGACGTCTGTTGGCCGAAGCCAGCCCACAAGACCGCGGGTTGGCGTACGAGGCCCGGGGGCAGCGGTTCTTCCAGCCCACCAGCGTTGAAACCCTCCTCGATCTCCTGGTGGCCCACCCGGATCACCGCCTGGTCAGCGGGGCAACCGACCTGGGGCTGGAGGTCACCAAGCGACACACGCGCTTCTCCTGCCTGGTCTCCCTCGGTGCCATTCCAGCGCTGCGCAGAATCGAGCCGATCGACGGTGGGTGGGCCATCGGCTCTGCCGCCCGCCTCTCCGACGTGGAGGCGGCGATGGGGGATCCCCTCCCCTCTCTGGCGCGCATGCTGCACTACTTCGGGTCCCGCCAGATCAAGCACGGCGCGACCCTCGGTGGCAACCTGTGCACCGCGTCGCCCATTGGTGACAGCGCACCCATGCTTTTGGCGCTCGGAGCCACCGCCATCGCCCGCTCCCATGCCGGCGAGCGAGCGATCCCCC
>JAFDJI010000071.1 GCA_019307545.1 Deltaproteobacteria bacterium
CGGGATCCTGCTCGGGGTGTCCTACGGGCCGGCGCGGTTCATGGGGGACTTCCTCCGTCCGGAGACCACCGACGACCGGTATCTCGGGTTCACCCCGGCCCAGTACTGGTCGGTCATCTTGTTCCTGGGTTGCACCTGGCTGTTCATCAGGTGGATGCGAACCGCCGAGGAGCCCTACTGGACGTTGGAGGGCGCGAAGAAGCGCGCCGCGGACGAGGCCGACACGGGCTAGGCGCGGACGCCGTGGGGCAAGCCAGCCTCCGCGGGGCAAGTCACCCACGCGAGCTTCCCCGGGGCAAGCCCCCTCCAACGCACGTCTCCCCGGGGCAAGCCCTCTCCAACGCACGTTTCTCCGGGGCAAGCGGCACCGAATGCCTGCTTTTTCCCGACAATGAGTGCGTTCGACCCCACTTGCCCGGCCGGGGCGCGCGTTCGACCCCAGCCAAGACGCAGGGTTCGTGATGCACGAGGGGCCCGCATGAGCGGACCCCATTCCGAGAAACGTGTGAGCGGACCGCCGAGGCGGCCCCGGGCGCCTGTTCAGTAGCGCACGCCGAGACCGCCACGTGCGGTGAACCCGCCCAACTCCATGTCACCCAGGTCCCCGAAGGACAGCGGGCTCAGATAGGTGTACCCGAACTCCAGGTAGGCGCCGACTGTGAATCCGGGGGGCTCCCAGCGGGGAATGCGGAACTCCAGCCCGCCCATGCCTCGGAAACCTCCGGAGAGCGCGGTCTCCTTGATCTGGCCTGCGTTGTCGTCGTCGTTCGGGGCGTCATCGAAGCGGGCGTCGCTGTGGAGCAACACCCCGTTCAGAGTGACGTAGGGGAGCATGAAGTCCTTGATCGACACGTCCGCCTTGGCCCCGAGCGTGAACTCGTTGCCGAAGAAGGCCGCTCGGGCGAGGAGCCCTTCGCCGTCGTCATCGAACACGTCGGACCCCGTCCGGGTGTGGTGGTAGGACCCGATGACCGCGACCCGGTCGTGCACCCGGTAGCCGGCGCGCAGGCCCAGGGTGGTCATCGCGTCGGCGGAGGAGAAGGTGTTCCATGCCGGGTCACGCACGGCGAGGCTGCCCATCTCCAGCGACAACTCGTGGTCGGCGGCCTGGGCGGGAAGTGCGGCACACAGGGCCGCGAGGACGATGAGGGTACGCATGGCTACTCCTCCTCGATGAGGACTTGAGGGCCGTCCAGGAACCCGAGGGTCGCGAAGCCGCTGACCTCTGTGAAGTCGCCGGACGCGGGGTCCAGGAAGCTGACGAGCCCCAGGCCGCTGTCGTGGGTGATGAAGAAACCGCCGTCCGGGACGGTGCCGATGGCGATAGGCGGCGCGGAGAAGTCGACGACCGGCTCCGGCTGCTGGGTGTACAGGTCGAGCAGGTAGAGGTAGTCGACCCCCTCTTGCAGGACCAGGGCCGTCAGGGACGCCTCGCCGGCGACGAAGGCGGCGCCCACGCCCTGACCTTCGAGCAGGTAGGGGAAGGTGTCGTCCTCGCCTTCGCGCAGGTCCAGGATCTCCATGCCCTCGCCCTGGGTGAGCGCGATCGCGAACTCCCGGGTGGGGGCGAGGTGCACCTGCGTCGCCGCGTTCTGGAGGCGATACTCGACGAGGTCGAGGGTGTCGAGGTCCAGCCGATAGACGTCGCGGCCCGATCCCCGGTTCCACAGCACCGCCAGGCCCTCCGAGTTGATGATGCGGTTCATCGGCTCGTCTAGCGCGATCAACTCGGTGTCGAAGTAGGTGTGCTCCATCACTTCAACCTGTGCGGCGCTGCCGTAGGTGAGCACCGTCTGGTCGGTGGTGGCGTCCACCGCCATCGCAGCGGGGTTGGCGATCAGGGACACCAGGTTCACCGCGTGATCTTCGAGGTCGAGGATGTACAGGTCACCAGACCCCTGGACCGAGATCAGCGCGTACTGGCCGTCGGGCGTGAGCGCCACCCCCACTGGCTCGACCACGTGGTCGGGGTCGAGGGTGAGGGGGAAGGTCACCTCCCGCTCCGGCGGGCTGGTGGTGAGGTCGAGGACCGCCACCTCGCTTTGAGAGAGGACCACCGCCCGGGTGCCGTCCTCGGTGAACAGCACCCGGTTGGCGGCGAACCCGACCGCGACCTGGGCGGCTTCGCCACTCTCCAGGTCGAGCACCAGGACCGAGGTGAGGCTGATCACCCCCTCCAACTCGACCCCTTCGGAGAAGTCGAGGTAGGCGATCGCGAAGGCACCGTCATCGGAGAAGGTCACCGCGTTGAAGTGCCCGGGGACGTCGATCTGGGTGTCGACGTCCCCGTCGGAGATCACCGCCAACTCGGTGCGCACCTCGAGGTTGCCGTCCGGACAGTCCTCCGGGACGCGGATTTGCCGCGGCGGGGTGTCGTCGGGATGGCACACGAAGCGCTCCAGGAACGCCACCGCGGAGGAGCCGTCCGGGGTGACCGTCAGCCGCGCCAGGGAGGCGGGGCTCAGGTCGACCAACTCGGGGTCGCCGCTGATGGGGACATAGGCGAGGTGGCCGGTGTGGGGCAGCGGTGCGTACAATCCGGTCTCGGTGGCCACCACCCCGCGGGCATCCCACAGGGGCTGGTCGACCCAGACGGTGCCCTGGTGCGGCAGGTTGTTCCAACCGCACCCGGTCGCCGCGGTCATCGCCAGCGCGAGGAGGGTCCCGAGGGACGCCAGGCTTCTGTTGTCGAATCTCATGGCGTCAGTCCTCGATCCCGGAGTTGAGCTCGAACCCGGTGATGGTCTCCATGGACTCATCGTCGGGGTCGAAGAAGGAGATGCGTCCCAGCGAGTGCTCCTGGCTCACCCACGCTGGCGGCTCGTCACCGTCGGCGATGTCGAGGTCGGGGAGCACGCCGAGGTGCACCGGGTAGGAGCGGAGGCGGTACTCGTCGTAGAGCAGCGTGTCGTAGCGGAGCACCGACAACCACTGCTGATTCTCCATGATGAGGTAGCCGCGCAGCCCGGACAGCGCGTTCGCGTAGCCGATGGGCTCGGAAGGCAGCAGCAGTGGGTTGGACCGGAAGTCGTCCAGGTCGATGAGCGACAGCGCCCACTTGTTGTCGAAGGGCGAGTTGGGGTCGGCGTCCACCGCGTCGTCCTTGGTGTGGAACACCAGCAGGCTCTCACCGGTGGGGGTGACCGCGATGCCCGCGACGGGCTTCACCAGCGAGCGGAGGGTGATCTCGTCCGTGCCGAGGTCCCAGGTGGCGTAGGTCGCCTCCAGCACCGCGGTGGTGTACAGGATCGCCTGGTCGCCCGACGGCGCCATGACCACCGAGCCGAGGGTCGCCTCTTCCGGCAACGCCAGGATGTCCGGGGTGTCGAAGGGGTTGGCGGCGTCGAAGACGTACACCTCGCCCGACCCGCGGGACACCACGACGGCCTTGGTCCCATCGGGGGTCAGGTCGAGGTCGGTGGGGTTGATGCCGACCGGCAGGCGGGACACGTCGTGGGTGGAGAGGTCCACCACCACCAGGTCCTCGGCGCCGAACTGGCGGACGAAGGCGTAGGCGCCGCTCGGGGTGATGGCGACTTCCTCGGCGATCGGCGGGTCCAACAGGTCCTCGGCGACCTGGACCAACGTCGGAGACGGCACGGACACGGTCAGGTCCACCATGGCGAGGAACTCGTCGGAGACCACGACTGCCAGGGTGCTGTCCGGCGTGAACCGAATGTCGCGGGGGTTGAAACCCACGGCCATCGGGAAGTGGTCGCCGGTGGGGACGTGGACGAAGGAGGCCTCGTTGAAGGACTGCACCCCGGTGGGGGGCGGGTCGTCGGGGCTTTCGGCGGCGCGGTCGTGCCACAGGCCGACCCAGTTTCCGTTCGGGCTCATGACCATGTTGTTGAAGTTGTCGCGCACCTCGACCTCGAAGGAGGCCAGGGTGTCGGCATCGAGAATGGTCACACTGTCGTCGCCCCGGTTGAACACCACCGCGGTGGTGTAGTCGGGGCTGGTGAGCACCACCTGGGGGTCGTTGCCCACATCGGTGGTGAGCACGTCCTGGGTGAACACGTTCACCCGGGTGACGGTGCCGCGGGTCGGGTTGGCGATGAACACGTAGATGTCGGTCTGGGCCGGGCGGAGGGCGATGAAGTCGTCTTCCTGCTCCGGAGGTTGGGTGTCATCGTTGGCACCGGTGCCTTCGTCACCGTCGTAGTCGGCGTCGGCTTCGCCTGGGTACCCGGTGTCGGTGGCCCAGTCGGCGTCGGATCGGCCGCCGAGGATGCTGTTTTCGCTGCAGCCTGCGAGCAACAGGCCCGCCCCGGCCGCGGCGCACAGGAGTGGAATGGAGCAAGAGCGCATGAGCGGGCTCCTTTGGGTAGGGGGTCAGATCCCATGTTGCAGGGTTTGTGCCAGCGCTGGGCTTCGGTGGAAGTGCCGGCGATAACTGGATGCTCGGGAAACGTAGCCCGTTTGGTCGGGGATCGCGGCTCCGAGATCGGGACATCGGTGTCAGGGCAGGCGAGCCGCTTCGTGCAGTGGCTTCAGGGTTGGTACCCTGCCGCCCACACCACCGAGTTGTAGAACACCTGGGTCGAGTCGCTGGTCGCCTGGTAGCCGGGGAAGGTGCTCACCCAAACGGACCGGCGCCCGCCAGCCTCGTAGGCGATCCACGCGCCGGGACCGGTGTCGGGCTCGGCCACGATGACGGTGTCGCTGCCGATCGCCACGTCCCATCCGGCGGAGAGTTCCTGGGTGTAGGACCAGGAGGTCCACTGGAACGGGCTGATCAATTCGGTGAGCAGCGCATGGCCGGTGGCGACCGCCACCGCGGTGTTCGAGGTGGAGACGACGGTGTCCTCCAGATAGCTCTCATCGACCCCGAAGAGGGAAGCGAGCACGGCGTTGTCGTGGGGGGACTTCTCCAGCGCGTAGCTGGCATAGAGCCCGTGTCCGGCCAGCGTGTAGCTCTCGATGGCCGCCAACTCGTCCCCCGTGTACTCCACCCCACCAGCCGCGGGATTGATCACGAGGAGAACGTCGGCGCCGAGCGTCTCCAGGTCGGTCAGGGTGAAGGGCTGCAGGACGTCGGCGACCGTGAAGGTGCAATGACCATGGTCCGACGCGTCGGTGACCAGGTCGTTGAAGGGCAACCAGGCATGGGTCGACGTATGGCCCCAGCTCTCGAGGTAGGCCAGGGAGATGGGGCACTCGTCGCAGGCATCGGGCGTGCCGTCGAGGTCCGTGTCCACCTGGTCGTCCCCGCCTTCACAGACGTCGCAGTCGTTCGCCACTCCGTCGCCATCCGCATCGTTGCTGTCGTGCTGGTCGGGACAAAGGTCGTCGGAGTCGCAGATACCGTCTCCGTCGGTGTCGTCGGGGTTGTCGTCGGGACAGGGGTCGTCGGAGTCGCAGACGGTGTCGCCGTCGGTGTCGTCGGGGTTGTCATCGGGACAGGGGTCGTCGGAGTCGCAGACGGTGTCACCGTCGGTGTCATCCGGATCGTCCAGGGGGCAGGGATCGTCGGCGTCGCACACCCCGTCGCTGTCCGAGTCGTCGCAGGCGTCGGTGTCGTCGGTGTCCGAGCCCGAACACCCGGTGAGCAGGAAGAGGGGAAGCAGGAGCCAGAACGGCATGGGCGACTCCGGGGCTGGCGGGGGCGTGGTGTCGGATGCCGACGATACCGGAGCGCCGGGATCCAGAACAGCAGGCAGCAGCACCCGGTCAGAGGAGGCGGTGCGCCGGCAGGGCCCAGAGGTCACCTTCCGGGTCGACTTGGTGCAACCGCCCGCCCCGGGTGAGGACCAGCCCGCCCCGCCATTCTCCTCCCAGCGCCAGAACCCCGGGCCCCTACAGGCGAACGGCATCCCTGTGGCCAAAATCGGGGTACGATGGGGAATGCTGTGTGCCCATTGCTGGGAAGCCACCACTGCCGATCCGTGCAGCCAATGCGGCAAACCGGCCCGGCTGGATGGTCGATATCGCCTCCAGGCCATCCTCGGCGACGGTCGTTCTGGCACCACCTGGCGTGGGGTGCGAGAGGCGGACGGAGAGGTGTGCGTCATCAAGGAGCTCCCCTTCCGGCGAGCCCGCACCCCCAAGGAACGCCAGCTCATCGAGCGCGAGGCCAACGTGCTCCGCCAGTTGAGCAACCCCGGGATCCCGCGGCTGTACGAGACCTTCCTCCTCGGAAAGGGCCCGGGTCGGGCACTGTGCATCGTCGAGGAGTTCGTGGATGGCATGACCCTCAACGACGAGATGGCGACACACCGGTTCGAGGAGTCGGAGGTCATCGTCATCCTCGAGGATCTGTTGGCGATCCTCCAGTACCTGCACGGCCTTTCTCCCCCGGTCATCCACCGCGACATCAAACCCCAAAACGTCATGCGGGCAGGCGATGGCCACCTGGTCCTGGTGGACTTTGGCGCCGTGCGGGACGTGATCCGAGACCCCGACCTGGGTGGGAGCACGGTGGCGGGCACCTTCGGATACATGGCGCCGGAACAGTTCAGCGGTGACGCGAACCCGGGGTCGGACCTGTACGGTGTAGGCGCCCTTGCGGTCGCCTTGCTCACCCGCCGAGAGCCCCACACCCTGCAGGACTGGGCCCAGCGCACCCGGTGGCGGGAGCATGCCCAGGTCTCCGATGGTCTGGCCAACGTGCTGTCCGCAATGCTGACGCCCAATCCGGAGGCCCGTCCGACGTCGGCGATCCAGGTTCGCAGCTGGTTGCACCACCTCCAACGCCCGCCGAGCACTCCCTCACAGGCCCTCCGCCGTGCCATGATGCCACCGGCCTTCCGTCCGCGGCCCCCGGGACCCCCGCCAGAACGGCCCTCCTCCCACCAACCTCGGCCTGTTTCCCGGGTGCGGGAACTCCTACACCACATCGACGACCTGCGCGAGACCCGGCTCATGCAGCGGCCGAAGCCACGCCTTCCGGCGAGCACCGGTGCCTCCACGCCCCTCATCTGGCGGCACCTGTTGTTGGGGGCGCTGTTCTTGTTGGTGGCGTTCTTCAGCGTTGCGGGGGCCACCATGCTGTCAGGCGTCGATCTTTCCCCCCTTTCCCGCGCCTCGGTGCCCACCCTGGAGGTGGACGCCCCCTGACGGGTTGCTCCTTCTCGCCGTGGTTCCCGATGGTGCGACGTGGTTGGGGGTCATCTGGGGTGGTTTGGTCCCACGTTGGTCCCATTCTGGTCCCATTCGGCAGTGAGGACGTCCTGTACCAACGGGAGTACGACGGGAAGGTCCCTGGTTGCTGTTTCCCAGAGGATTTCCGGCGATAACCTGAAGTACTCGTGCGCGAGGATGTTCCTCATGCCGGACATCTGCTTCCATGGAACCTCGAGGTGCCGTTCCCGGATCGATTCGGACACATTGCCAGCCGCCTCGCCAACGATGATGAAGTTGTAGGCGACTGCATCCTGTACCAGTGAAGAAGTCAGGAAATCGTCGCGGTCAAGATCTGCGACATGCAAAGCAATCCGCTCGAGAGCGGCGGCGAGTTCTCCGAGCCAGATCGCTGGATCACGCCGCAAGAACTGTCTCCGCCTGTGCCAGTACATGGGCGTGAAGCGCCGGGTGCAGAGAGTCGCGCGGTACGAGGTCCACATCGCAGTGGAGCCATGTCTCGAGGACCTCCTTCACCTCCAGAAGATGAAAGAGGCCGATCGGCCGGTCGAATTCGACGAGCAGGTCGACATCGCTGTCTTCTCCAGAGTCTCCCCGAGCCGTCGATCCGAACAACGCGAGAGACCGCACTCCCATGACGCGCAGGTCCGCCCGGTGAGCTTCAAGTATCGAGATGACTGCGTCACGCCGCAAGTTGGCCTCCCAGGTCGAGTCTATCCGACGTCGCGGCCGGCAGCAGGTGAGGGCCTGGTTCAAGATGGTGCGGAAGGGGGGACTCGGCCCCGGACGGCCTTCGGCCGCCCTCTACAACGCGCGGCCTTCCGCTCCTCGCTCCGGCGCAGTCTTCCACGGGGAACCCGTGGGTGGCGCCTCCACCGTCGCTCCGGCCGCGCTTGGCCGGGGGTTCGAGTCCCCCAGGCTTGGGTGCCAACGACAAAGCCCCCGCCGATTCGATCGGCAGGGGCTTGTCTTTGTATGGTGCGGAAGGGGGGACTCGAACCCCCACACCCTTGCGGGCACAGGGTCCTGAACCCTGCGCGTCTACCAATTCCGCCACTTCCGCGTGGTGGCTGGCGAATATCTTGTGGGTCTGCCCGCTGTCAAGGGGCTTCGGCGCCCGGTTCTGACAGCCGCTGGCCGAAATAAGAAGCGCTGGCCCGCAGCCCGTGAGGGATGCGGGTTAGGTTCGGCCAGCCGTGATGGAGCCTCCATGGGGATGTTCGACTTCCTCCTCAGTGAAGAGAAGAAGATCAAGAAGAACCAGCGCCGCCTGGTGAACCGCGACGCCCAGCCCGAAGACCGCGAGCTCTCGGCGAAGTGGCTGGCGGACTGCGGCTCTCCCAACTCGCTGCTCGCGCTGCTCTCCCGGTTCGACATGACGCTCGATCATCAACTCAAGAACCAGGGCGAGATCGAGTACGTCTACAGCCTCGCCGCCTACCAGGGCGAGGCGATCGTGGAGTCGCTCCAGGCCTGGTTGCGGATGTGCAGGCGGGTCGGCACGCCGCTGCGGCTGTACCAGGATCTCGCGGGGCACGAGGCGGCCGTGCAGATGGTCTACGAGTTGCTGGAGAAAGAGCTTGCCCGGCAGGACTTCAAGGCCCTCAAGAAGAAGAAGCTCCTGGTGTGGCTCGCCGAGGTGAGGCACGAGGGCGCGATCGCGTCGGCGGCGCCCTTCCTGGAGGATTTCGACGAGGGTGTCCGCTACGCCGCGGCGGAGGTGATCATCACCCAGGATGACGAGGCGGGACGGGTGCCACTGCTCCGGGCCCTCGCCAATCCCGAGGAGGAGTCGAACCGGGTCAAGGTACGCGTCACCGAGGTGTTCGCGAGCCGGCGATGGCCGGTGGAGGATGTGGAAGGTGTGGCCGAACAGCTTCCCGAGGGGTACGCGGTGCGTGACGGACGGATCGTCAGCGGGTGAGGTGTCGAGATGATCGAGCTGGAACGAAAGGGCAAGGAGGGCATGAAGGGGCCCGTCGAACGCCAGCCCACGGGCCACCTCGCGCCGGTGCTCCTCCAAGGGCCGCGGCAGTCCCGGGCGACCGGTTGGTCGCCCACCGAGTGGCGGTCGGTGTCGAAGAAGAAGGCCACGAAGTCGTGACCAGCAGAGCGAGGGACAACATGCGAGCGGTGATCTCTTTGGGGCTGGGAATGGGAGTGCTCCTGTCCAGCGGGTGCGGGCCAAACTGCCAGAGCACCTGCCAGCAGATCTTCGACGAAACCCAGCCGAACTGTGGCATTCGCATCCCGGGTAGAGACTCCGACGAGTCCATCTCGGACTGCATCTCCGCGTGCGAGGGCGCGCTGCAGTACCCAGGAGATGTCGGAGATTACAATCCCTTCGAGCCCAACGTCACCGGCTCGTCGGTGAACCTGGACAACGAGAAACAGGCCGCCATTTGGATGGAGTGTGTCGAGCAGACCGCCTGTGAGGACATCGCAGATGGGTTCTGTGCACCGATCTCGTTCTAAGAGGCCGCGCGGGGTCCTCGCGGCGTGCGCCGGGATGCTGGCGGTGCTGGTGCTCGCCGGCGCCGGTTGCGCCCCGAGTTGCGACCGCGTGTGCCACAAGGTGCTCGATTGCGACTTGCGGCCGAGGTTGTCCCAGCTCGAGTGCAAGGAGTCCTGTCTGCGGCAGGGTGGCCTGTACGAGGAGTGGGAGGACGACGACAAGCTCGAGGACTTTGCGGCACATCGACGCTGTATCATGCAGGCGACATGCGACGAGTTGGAAGACGGCGTCTGCTACGACGAGTCGCTCTTCGTGTACTGACCGAGGAAGTCCGCCAGGCGGCGAGCAGCGGCCGCGGGGTCGCGTACCCCGAACAACGCGCCGCATACCGCGGCTCCCCACGCCCCACCCGCGAGCAGCGTGCGGTAGTGCTCCGGGGTCACCCCCCCGAGCGCGAGCACCGGGCGCCCCGCCGCGAACCTCAGGAAAGCCTCCTGCCCCAGAGGCGGGCGGGTGTCGTCGGGTTTTGAGGTGGGGCGCCACACCGGGGAGAGGAGGGTGTAGTCGGCACCCGCGGACAGGGCGTTCTCCACCTCGACAGAAGCGTGGCAGGAGACCCCGAGCGGGCCGGGTACGGCCTCCCGGATGGCCTTCGGGTCGCCATCCCCGGGCAGGTGGAGGCCCAAGCCCAGCACGTCCGCCAGCGCTGCGGCGCCCCGGCAACGCCCGTGCACGATCACCTTGGGGACCGCGTCCTGGGCGGCCAGGGTGAGTGCCCGAAACGCGTCGGCGGCCAGGTGGGGCTCACGCAACACAACGGTGTGCAATCCGGCTACGCCGAGTGCCGCGAGCCAGGGCACGAGGTCGCGTCGCCGTTGGTGGTCCCCCGGCGAGATCGCCACCAGCCCGGAGGGGGGCGTCCTCACGTGCCGATCACACCCTCGAGGGGCGAGGACGCGGTCGCGTACAGCCGCTTCGGGATCCGTCCCGCTCCGAAGGCCAACCGGCCCGCTTGCATCCCCCGCTTCATGGCTTTCGCCATCTTCACCGGGTCCTTCGCCGCGGCAATGGCGGTGTTCATCAACACCCCGTCGCACCCCAACTCCATGGCGATGGCGGCGTCCGACGCGGTCCCCACTCCGGCGTCCACGATCACCGGCACGGTGGCCTGCTCCAGGATGATCTGCAGGTTGTAGGGGTTCCGGATCCCCAGGCCTGAGCCGATGGGTGCCGCGAGCGGCATCACCGCCGCACAACCGAGGTCCTGGAGACGCCGGCACACGACCGGGTCGTCGCTGCAGTACGGAAGGACGGTGAAGCCCTCTCTCACCAGGACCCGTGCCGCCTCCAGGGTGCCCTCCGAATCGGGGAACAGGGTGCGGTCGTCCCCGATGACATCG
>JAFDJI010000484.1 GCA_019307545.1 Deltaproteobacteria bacterium
CCTCGGAGGTACAGCTCGGGAAAGGACGTGCTCGCCCGGACCAGCGCCGGCCCCTCGAGCTTCAGCGCGTGCGATCCCTCGGGTAGAAGGACGGTCCAGGTCGCGGTCCGACCGACGCGGCTGCCGTACAGGTGTCCCGACCGGGGCTCCAGGGCGCCGTCGTGCACCACGGTCTCCTCCCATGCCGAACGCTCCTGACAGGTAGCCTCCCCGTCGACCTCCAGGCACATGAGGCGCGGGGCGTCGAGCCACCGCGCCTGCACGCGGACCCGGCGCGGACCCCTCAACCGCCACACCGCCCCGTGCTCCGCTCGCCACCATCTCCGGTCCCCTTCCGGCTGCGCGAAGGGGTTCAAGCGCACCCGCGTGGGTCGCGCCGTCCCTTCGGGACTGGCGGGAGCGGGCCACCCGATGCCAGCGGGATGCGGGCCCGGGGGGCGCAGCGCCAGGTAACGGTCGAGCCACGCCTGCGGGTCGGAGGCCTCTTCGACCCATCGCGCCGCCGCCTCGGGGAAAACGGGATCGAAGGCCGTCGCCTCCCAGAGATCCTCCCCAGCCCGCTCCGTCCGCGCCGCACCCCGGGAGGTGGCCCGTTCCGCAAGCGCGTAGAGGTGGCAGTCCGCGGGCTCCACGAGCCACTCGCGCACCGTGGGCGGTGCGGGGGGGAACACCCAAGCTGACTCTTCGGCGATCGGGTCGGAGAAGGGCCCCTCCACCAGAGCACCGCCCATCAACGCCCTCCGGAAGGGGGTGGGTCCGTCGCACACCGCACCCAGTGCCTGGTCGCCGGCAACGGCGACCACCCGTACCTCCCGCCCGTCCGCCAGCTCACCGCGATCCTCCAGACGGGGTTCCACCGGGTTCCAGCGAAGCTCCAGCGCCGGCGGCTCCACGCGGTTTCCGGCCTGCGCCAGCACGGCGCACAGCGCGAGGGTCGGGATCACCATTGTGCCTGCGCGAAGGCGGAGAGGAAGGCGCCTCTCACCTCCGGGTCGTCCGCCAGGCTCCGGCGGGCCGCCGGAGAGAGCTCCAGGTGGAGGAATCGGGGCTCCGACCAGGCATTCAGGGCTTCGGCCTGGACGTTTTCCGTGCCGCCAAGGCGGTTGACGTCGGTGCCATAGGCACCCGCAGTGCCGAACACGGGCGCCAGCGCCCGGGCGACCGCCTCGGGGGGTCGGTCGGCGTCGCCCGTGCTCACCACGGCCTCCCAGGGGAAGTCGCTGCGGTGGGCGTACCCATGGAGTTGGAGGAAGCGCAGGGTGGGATCCCCGGTCGCCAGTCCGACCGTGGCGGCATGGAACAGGCTCCCGAACTCACGGGTGACGTCGGCCGGGTGGACCGGGTCCCCGCTCGCCTCGCCTGGTAGCGCCCGGTAGCGGTGCACCGTGTTCCACATCACTGCGCGTGCCCCGCTCTCGACGAACAGCCGCCGCGCGATATCCCCGGTGTTGAGGTCGTACAGCGCGTGTGGCGCCTGCCACACCCAGGGGCGCGCGGAGCCACAGCGGATGGCCACCAGTCCGGCGCCCCGATGCTCGATCGCCTCGCGTACCACCAATACCGAATCCTCGCCGTCGACGACGTGCTCGACCGCGAAGTCCGCAGCGGCGAGGGTCTTTGAAGCCGCACGAACCTCGTCCTCGTCGCAGGTGCCCGCCACCCGGACCAGCGCGGTCAGGCCGTCGCGAAACGCCGTCCGCTCCGCGGCGTAGGGAGACCGCCACCGCGCGTCACTCCGGACCTGCTCCCACTGCGCTTGCAGGGCAGCCTCCAGGCCGTCGTCGGCCCTGCCCGCCCCGATGAGGAGCCCAAACAGCAACAGCCAGCTCATGGAGTGACCTCCTGTACCCGGACCAGGCTCGGGACCTCGGTCCCCCAGGGCTCGCTCCCGGGCTGCGGGGTCTGCACCGCGGCGCGAAGGTACATCCGGTGGTCGGAGACGTTCTGCACCCGGATCCGGTACTGGGAGCCGTGCAGGTTGGTGGCCAGGACCGTGCCGCGAGACTGCAGCGCCGGGAGCGTCCCTTCCGGGTCGTCGACGGGCGTGGCGAGGACGTCGGGGAGTGGGGTGAGCTCCAGGGTCTGGTCCTTGTCAGACCATCCCCGGTGCAGGCCGGCCACCATCCCCGGGGTCCCGTCCTCGATGCGGACGCGCAGTCGGGTCCCGGCTTCCCCGAACCCACCCACCATGAAGCGCTCCTTCTCCATGGTTCGGGTGACCGCGTACTGGATCTCCTCGCCCGGATCGAGGGGCCAGGCCATGATGGAGAGGTGCGGGGCGGGGCAGGCGCCGGGGCGGGTCCAGGTGCGCAGCCAAAGGGTCGACCCCGGGGGACCTTCCAGGGAGACCCTGGACCGGGGCGGCTCGCGCCCCTTGCGGAAGCGGTGCACCCGCTGGGTCAGCCGCCCCGATTGCCACGGGCTCTGGTCGAGAAGGATCCGGTAGGGGCTGCCGAGTGACGCGGAGCCCGGTGTCCACAGGGCCCCGGCCAACAGCCCGTCGAGTCGTTTGACCACCTCCGCGTTGCGGGGGAAGGGGGCCTCTCCTCCTGGGGTGTACCGGCAGTAGACCAGTCGCTCCTCGGGGTCCGTGGGGTCGGCCGGCCGCAGCCACACCCGCCCCTGTTGGGCATGGCGGGCGTCGGCGGGGCGGATGCTGGAGTAGTACCGGGTCCGCCCCGACTCGACGTCGCGCGTACCCCGAGGCTCCAACCGGGTGTTGGCGGAGACCCGAACGAGCTGTTCGACGAGCGTGGGCCCGTTCACCGGGTCGACCGTCCGCCAGGTGGTCACCGGCCGCCGCGGGTAGCGGACGCGGACCTCGCCCTCGGGGAGCGGATACAGCTCCGGGTCGCCTTGGGGGGCGCCGCGGACCCGCATCATCACCACCACATCGTTCGCGGATCGGACGGAGAGCTGGCGAACCGCCGCATTCACGGCGACATACAGCTCTTCCGGTTCGCCCAGCCAGGCGTCGCTCTCGAGGAGGCGTTCGTAGGGGGCCGCCACCGGGGTGAAGGCCGCCGAATCGCGCCATAGCTCCGCCCCGGTGTCGTCGAGCGCATGAACGTCCACCACCCGCGGGGCCCGGTCGTCCGCACCATCCAGGACCGGCCGGACGAGCATCTGGATCACGTCGCCGCCCGCCGGCCAGTAGCCGGAATAGACCAGGGGTGCCTCGTTCTCGCCACCCACCCGGTACCCGGTGAGGTTGTTCCACTCGGGCCCGACCAACACCACCTCGCTCTGCAGCCCGGTGCCGGCGGGGGCGAGGTCTTCGAGACGGGCACCCGCGGTCTTTCCGAAGAGCTGGTCGGGTCTGGCGTGGTCCACGGCGAACAGGAAGGGACCGATGGGCCTCTCCGTGTGGTTGCGCAGGTGGAGCGACGTCGGACCGGGCGGGAGGTGGTATCGGATCGCGGCCACGTCGGTGCCCACCGCCACCGGGTCATCGGGGGTCGCACGCACCTCTCCGGGCTCGGCTGACACCACCTCGTGTTCCAGGTCCAGGACCTCCGACCCACCCGAAACCCGCACCGACACCGGCCCCACCAGGTTCAGGGCTACCGCTCGCCCCGGCGGGATCGTCGTCCCGGCGAGCGCTTGCTCTTCGGGGGTCAATCGGAGATCGCTCCGCATGATCCACCGGGCGTGGACCTCCTCGTCGCTTCCGGAGCCCACCCGCAGCGAGCGCCACACGGTCCGGGTGAGGGCGTTCTGCTCCCCCCGGTCGAGCAGGGCCCAGTAGGGAAGCCCGATCCGACGCAGCAGGTCGCCCTGTAGCTGCATTGTCGGCCCCAGGAGGGTGAGCTGGGCATCGACCGCTCCCCGATCCTCCTCGCCGAAGCCACGCAGGAAGAGGGTTGCGCCCTCGGCGGCCGCCGTCACCCTGAGGAAGCCTCCCTCCGGGACCACGGTG